>JAFQKG010000017.1 GCA_017397025.1 Erysipelotrichaceae bacterium
CCTCAATCAATAGCAGGTAATCAGACACAATGAATTGAGTTTAATATAATGACATGTTTTTACCGATAGGCCTCCATGAGTTCACTTACGTAAATTTCATTCCCATATTCATCCAGAATCTGAATTGGTTCACCAAATGAAAACATTTTAAGTTCATCTGCTCTGTCTTCGTTGTACATAAAAGACAGTCAACATTCAATGACCGTCCCTATGAAATGCTATGTTCATTTTTTAGTAGCCATGATCAACATGTTTCCACTTGCCATTGTCTGTACGCACTAAAATCCACATCCATTTGGTGTAAGTGCTATCTGGATTCAGTGATCCATCTCCTCCTGAAGAATCGACATCAAAGGTTGAAATCAGCACAATTGCATCTTCCGCATTGTTTCTGATTGCCCAATCCTGATGTGCCAATGATTTTGCATCACCTGCATACGTGATTTCTCTTAACGTGCAGCCATTCCATTTCTGATCAAATTCATGAAGAATCACATCAATCGCATCTTCAATTTCCGCATCACTGTATATCATTGAAGGCTCCCACTGCTGTATACCAACAGTGCTCACATTGCCTCCACAGCCTGATAATCCCAGCAGCAAACATAAAATACATATGAGTTTCATTCTCTTCATCATAGTATCCTCCAAGTCATTTTGATTATATCAGTCCAATATGAGAAAAAATCAAAAGCTTTTCTTAAAAACTTCTAAAGAAAATCATTCAGGAATATCCTGAATGATAAGTTGATCAATGCCCTTTAATAATACATTCTGAACCTCTTTTGAGAGTTCAATTCCTGTGATTCTAAGGACAAGAATTTCATGTTTTCTTTTCACAAGGAATAGATTATCGGATTGTGCATTCAATTGATTGTGTGCGTAAGCTTCTTCTGCATCCCAAGAATCAGCATCAAGCTGAATCATTTGCTCAATTGCCCGCTCAAATTTGATATCCGGCATATAGCTGCGATAGCCATAAGGTGTTTTTCTGTATGAAGTTACCCGCTGCTCAACAATAGATTGATAAACTTGATCTGCATCAATCCCCTCATCAAGATGATATACATCTAACTCAATGTACTTTTTACCCTCTTCCGCAGATAATCGCAGTTTATAACAATCTGCCACTCTTTCATTATCAAATGTCACTGCAAAAACAGCAGCGTCAGGAGCTATTGAATCCTGATAACCAAAATCCTCCATTGTCAATACTGGTTCTGCATCAAGTCCTGTAGACCATTCTTTCAATTCAGGCTTTGTAAAAAACAGCGCTGTACAAAGAATCATACCAATCACAACCAAACTGACAACAGCTATCATCTTCAAGATAGATTGGCGTTCTTCTTCATACTTTCCAGAAGAATCCATTCCAAGAAATCTAAAAATCGTCTGTAAAATTACTCTTGAAAAAAGCCTCATAGACTCACATCCTTTATAAATAGAGTATATCATATCTTTCTATGAACAAGAAAAATGAAGTTCTGATTGACTCGATTGATTCTTTTTCTTTTGACGAGTATACTTACTAAAGTAAAGAAGGGATTTTATGAAATTCAATAAAAAGAAAGCTTTGATTATCACTGAATCAGTTATTGCGCTTATCATCATGGCATGTGCACTCTATCTTTCTGATTTTTATCGTGCCGACACTGAAGCTATTGCAGCATTTCATCCTGATGATACTGTTGAACGTATTGAGAAAAACAAGATTATCATTTATGAAGCTTCAAATCCAGATGCGGGATTGATTTTCTATCCTGGCGGAAAAGCAGAGTACACTGCTTATGAACCGCTGATGGAGGCACTTGCAGAAAAAGGCATCACATCCATTGTGCTGGAAATGCCTTTTCATCTCGCAATCTTCAATCCAAATGCTGCAGATGGCATCCAGGATCTGTTTCCTGAAATTGACCATTGGATGATTGGAGGTCATTCCTTAGGTGGAGTGATAGCTTCAACTTATGTGAGTCAGCATGTTTCAGAATTTGATGGACTCATTCTGCTTGCATCCTATTCAACAGCGGATTTGTCACAGACTCCTATGGCTGTGCTTTCAGTGTATGGTTCTGAAGATCATGTTTTAAACCTAGACAGTTACAAAGAAAACAAGCAGAATCTTCCAGACGATGCTATTGAAATCATTCTTGAAGGAGGTAACCATGCTCAATTTGGTATGTATGGTGTTCAGTCAGGCGATGGTGCAGCATCCATCACAAACCTTGAGCAGATTGAACAAACTGCTTCTGCTATTGTCCATTTACTTCAAAAATAAAAGGTCGCTATGACCTTTTCATTTTATATAGCTGGTGCATCAGCACACTTATGCACATTGCCAGCACAGCAACACTTACCCAGCCAAA
Organism: Erysipelotrichaceae bacterium; assembly: GCA_017397025.1. GTDB lineage: Bacteria > Bacillota_I > Bacilli_A > Erysipelotrichales > Erysipelotrichaceae > RGIG1896. The sequence continues at coordinate 2,364 of JAFQKG010000017.1, forward strand.
ACCAGATGTATACAGCGGAAGCAGATGACAGAAATCTGTCAAAAAGCCTAGTGAAATGCCTGCTGTTTCAAATGCGCTGATTACACTGACCAAACCAGTTGCAGCAATGACCAGCGGATAAACCAGAGGATTGTTTTTCCATAATGCATCAGAAAGTCCCAGCAAGATCAATAGAATTGAAATAGGATAAATGGCATTCAGAATTGGGATTGAAATGCTCAAAATCGCATTTAGTCCAAGATTACAAATCAGAAATGAGAAAATAACAATGAGTAAAACCCAAACTTGATAGGTTACTTTCTTAAACAGCGTTGTAAAAAACTGAGAAATAGAAGTAATCAATCCAACACAGGTTGTAAGACAGGCTAAAGTAAAGATAGCCGCCAGCAAAACTGCCCCTGGTCCACCAAACAGCTGATAAACAATGCAGCGAAGTGTCCATGCCCCATTGTCCTGAATGGCATAAACTCCTGAACTGTACATTCCCATGACGCTAAGCATAATGTAAACTGCTGCAAGAATTGTTCCGGCTGCAATGCCCGCAAAAACAGTATGTTTTACAACACTTTTTTTCTCTTTCAATCCAAATGAAGCCAGTGTTGTAGCAATCACCAGACCAAAGTTTAATGCCGCAATGGTATCCATTGTCTGATAGCCTTCAGAAAAGCCAACTAGGAATGGAAGATTCTGATAAGCAGGCTGTGCTGATGCGATGACCTTTTCCCCTTTAATCACAAAACTGATAAAAAGAAAACAAATCAAAATCAATAAACTAGGTGTCAGAAATCGTCCAATACGGTCAACCAATTTTCCTGGATTAAGTGCCAGCCATGTTGCAACAACAAAGAAAATCAATGAATAAAGCACCATAAAAACAGTCAGATTTGATCCTTCTGGCAAATACGGAGCGACTGCCATTTCAAATGGAACAGAAGCTGCTCTAGGAATTCCAAGACCTGGACCAATTGAAAGATAAATCAAAATCGTAAAAATGAAGGCAAAACGATTTCCTACTTTTTTTGCAAGAAGATCTAATCCATCAAATTGTGCTACTACAATAACACCTAAAACTGGTAAAACCACTGCAGTAATCAAAAAACCAATCAGTGCAGCAACAGTCTGATCTGCTGCATTCTGACCTAAAAATGGTGGAAAAATCAGATTTCCTGCTCCAAAAAACAATGAAAACAGCATAAAGCTGATCAATACCATCTGTTTCCTTTTTAATGTCATAAACTATTCCTCAACACATGTTTCTATTGTACTAAAATTCATATTTATTGAAAAGTCTCTTTGTGATATCATCAACCTAGAAAGAGGGGATTCCATGAAAAATAAGAGCCTGCTGATTCTTTTATGCATCATTTCTTTATGCGGATGCATTCTCTGCCTTTATGCTGGATTGACCGTTGAAGGCTCTGGATTTTTGGATCTCAGCAATGTCATTCAGATGATTTGTTTCACTGGCGCTGTTTTATTTGGATGCAGTGCTGCTTCATCTTTCTATTTTATGTCAAAGAAATGAAATCCATTGTCGGATTTCATTTTCTTTCACAAGATGTTCAATTATTAAAAACCTATTCAATGATATAATGTACAAGAAAACCAGGTGATAACATGAATCAGAAAAAGAAAACCATTCTTGTATGTGAAGGAGGATCTTTGCGCGGTATGTTTACCAGTGGTGTTTTAGACACCTTCATGGATAAAAACATAAAAATTGATGCCATTGTTGGTGTATCTGCAGGAGCACTTTTCAGTCCAAATTTTTTTTCCAATCAAAAAGGCCGTGCACTCCGTTACTCGAAACGTTTTTGCAATGACAAACGCAACATGAGCTTCAGAAACTTTATTCTAACAGGAAATCTCGTTTCTAAACAATTTGCCTATTATGACATTACTTTGAAACATGATGTGTTTGACAATGATACTTTCATCAAAAATAATACGGGGTTTTATGCTACTGTAACTAATGTGGAAACTGGTCAGGCAGAATACATCCAAATGCATGATATCGTTAACGAAATGGAAGTCTTGAGGGCAACTGCAGCCATTCCGTTTGTTTCACAAATGGTCAAATGGAACGATAATAACTATCTTGATGGCGGTGTTGGCGACAGCATTCCTGTTCTTTTCGCAAAGTCCTTAGGCTATGAAAACATCATTGTTGTCACGACAAGAGATGCATCTTATCAAAAAAGTCCTCTTTCGCGTTCTATGCGCTTTTTATTAAAACTGAGATATGGAAAATATCCTCATTTTATTGAGGCAATGGAAAATCGCCATCTTCGCTACAACGAAACTCTTAAACAGATTCGTCAGATGGAAGAAAACAAAGAAATATTTGTGATTCGTCCATCACAGCCAATTCACATGCATACGATTGAACGTGATCCCGATAAGCTTCAGGAAGTCTATGATTTAGGAGTGCACAACTGCATCACATCCATAGATGCATTAAAGAGCTATTTATACCATGAATAAACATTCTATGTAACATTCTGTTGCGTGATTGACACAAAAATGTGGTCGAACAAATGCCGCACATCTTCTACAATATAGATGTAAAACAGGAGGATGTCCTATGCGATTTGAAGAAAAACTAGTCCAGCTTAGAAAACAGAGAGGACTTTCTCAAGAGGAACTCGCTTATCAGCTTGATGTATCTCGCCAAGCTGTTTCCAGATGGGAAACGGGAACAGTTTATCCAGATGCTCCTCATTTGTTGAAACTGTCCAAATTATTTGATGTGTCCATTGATTATCTGCTTCATGACGAATATCGAAGCAGCGATGATCTTCCACAAGTTCAAAATAAAGTCCGTCAGATAATAGAAAAAGAAGAGAAACAAGCTCGTTCTTATCTGATTGGTGCCTACTTATGGGCCTTTGCAGGCTGCTGTTTTATCTTCTCTGCTGTAATGGCACCCTACTTCAATCCACTGATTTATGTTAATATTGTTTTAGATATCGTTCTTGCAATAAGAAATTATCAACAATACAAAAAATTAAAGCATCAAAAGTAAAGGAGTACACCATGTTAGAATTCAAATATGACACACAGCTTCTAATTGAAGGAACAGATTTAAATGAGGATGTCATCACAGATTACTTTATGGATCATTTTCAAGGGGATTGTCTTTTAGCTGTCGGAGATGATGAGCTGATTAAGGTTCATTACCACACTAATGAACCTTGGAAAGTACTGGAATATTGCGCTTCTTTAGGCGAAATCTATGACATTGTCATTGAAGATATGGATCGTCAGTCAAGAGGATTGAAAGGATAGAGGCAGTTTTGAAAACTGTCTTTTCTTTTGGGTGATTTTAGCTTAAACTGAAGATGTTATGAAAAGACTATTTAGAAACTACAATCAGGAAATGCTGATGATGATCTGGACACTTGCCTGGCCTACCATGCTGGAACAGGCGATGCAGACTGCTGTCCAATACATTGACACTGCCATGGTTGGCAGTTTAGGAACACAGGCAACGGCTGCTGTCGGTGCAACCTCAACCGTCAACTGGCTAGTGGGTTCAACAGTGATGGCACTAGGCATTGGTTTTCTTTCCTATATTGCAAAAGCCTTTGGAGCCAATGACAAAGAGGCGGCAAAGCATGCATCAGCTCAGGCATTGTTCTGTACACTTGTCATGGGGACTCTTTTGACACTTATCACCTGTGGTCTCAGTTCTTATGTGCCTGTCTGGATGCAGGTAGATTCTTCTATTCAATCCACATCTGCACTGTATTTTTTTATCATTTATTCACCTATGCTGCCGCGTACTGCCAGTATGATTTTTGGCACTGTGCTTCGTGCTGCAGGAGATACCAAAACACCTATGAAAATTGGATTGCTGATGAATTTTCTGAACATTATCTTGAATTATCTGCTGATTTATCCTTCGCATCCTCTTACCTTTGCCTCTGTTTCAATTGTCATGCCTGGAGCAGGACTTGGAGTTATTGGGGCTGCAATAGCTAGTGCTGTTTCATTTGCAATCGGGGGCATTCTCATCACATTTGTTGTCTATCAGCATCCCCTTGTTTCTTTTAAAGGTCATTCACTGAAGCCTGATTTCGCCATTTTAAAACCTTGTTTAAAAGTGGCATTCCCAAACATGCTGCAAAGATTTACAACATCGCTTGGATATGTTGTCTTTGCCGCAATGATCAACTCAGTTGGAGACGTTGCAACAGCAGCTCACACTATCGCCAATACAGTTGAATCTGCCTTTTATATTCCAGGATATGGCATGCAAAGTGCAGCAGCAACGCTGGCAGGCAATGCCTATGGTGCACAAGACGCTAGGAAAATGAAGGATTTAATTCGCATGTTTATCCCACTAGAAATTGGACTTATGACGCTTTCAGGTGCTGCTCTATTTATACTTGCACCTTCACTCATGTCAATTTTCTCAAAAAGCTCAAATGTCATCCTGCTAGGAAGCACCGTTTTGAGAATGGTTGCAGTTACTGAGCCTTTCTATGGTTATTCCATCATCATTGAAGGTTTTATGCAGGGGGTTGGAAAAACCAAAGCACCTTTTATCTACAACATCATCGGCATGTGGATGATTCGTATTGTCGGTACATTTATCTGTATTCGTTTCTTTCATATGGGACTTATCAGTGCCTGGGCATGTATGATCGCCCATAATCTGTTCCTGTTCATCATGTTTCTTTATTGTCACATCAGTGGAACTTGGAATCCGCTGCATTTAAAACCATAATCAAGGAGGATACAGTTATGCGTTTTGGAACTTCAAAAACACTCATCAATGCACCATTTCCAGTAAGACAGTATGGGCATATCACACAAGTCACTGAGCTGACAGAATATCATGATGACCTTTATGCTCGTCTTCTTTATCTTGAAGATGAAACGACTGCTTGGCTGCATATTTCAGCCGATAACATCGAATTTGAAATCGAAGTCCAGTTAGAACTTGAGCACGCATTAAAAAAAGTTCTTCATCCTAATCTCCACGTTACACTTAGCTGTACCCATTCTCATCACTGCTGCGATTCAACTAATCAAAAATATGTTCGTTTCTTTATCGAGACTGTGCAGAACTGTGCAGAACATATGATGATCGAAGAAGTGGGTGATTTGACTATCAGTTATACAACCTCACCATTTGACGGTGTCGGAAAAAGTCGTATCTCAAATCATGAGGCAGAATCACTTCAGGTGGATTACTTTCAAATCAAAAAAAATGGAAAGAATCTTGCAGAACTGATCATACACAATGTTCATCCAACTGTTCTTTATGCAACAACACCTTATTTCAGTGCTGAATATCCTGGCTATTTATTAAAACGCATGGATGATGCTGAACCTGATGTTTTCCACACCTTCATGAACGGTGCAGCCGGTGATACAAGCACTCGTTTCACAAGATCATCGCAGACTTATGATTCTGTTGAACTTTTAGGAGAAAATTTATATCAAAAAGTACTGACAATGAAACAGGAAAAACTAAATGATGTTCCTCTGAAACTTAACTTTAAGAGTACTGTACTCCCTATGGAACATCAGTTTAATCCTATTGATATGTCAAAAATGCCTCAAAATCTTACTGAAAGAGAAATTGAAACCATCGGTTATGGCCAAATCATGCGTCAGCGTTTAAAAGACCACCCTGAATCCTTAAAGAAAGAAGTTTTGTTTAGCTGTATCAATTTTGGTGGACCACGAATTATTTTTGTACCAAATGAAATGTTCAGCTGGTATAGAACACAAGTTGATGACAAATCCTGTGCACTTGTGTGTTATTCCAATGGTCAAGCACCTTACATCACTGCTCCTGGTGTATATCTTTTAACATACGAAACATTCACAGATACCCTGACTGATGAAACCAAACATCGCCTTGTTTCTGTCCTCAATCAATGGGGAAAATAGCCCGTATTGACTTCAAAATTTGGTTATGCTATATAATAGGTGGTAAGAAAACACATCATGAACAATTGATGATTCTTCCCGGACAATTTACGTAAAGAATTAGACCTTACTTAATCTTGCTAGGATCGTGTGTAAGGTCTTTTTCTTTATTGAAGTAGCTCTTTTGAACAACCATAAAAGTACATGAACCTGAAAAAAAAGAATCAGAGACTTCATCATCTCTGATTCTTTTTTATTTTTTCAGTATCTTCGCCATTCCTTTAAAGAAATGTCCATTCCCCATCAGCACTATGCCTTCTGCCATGGTATCGCTGATGATATTTCCTACAGTAATAGCCATTGCACGAATCGGACAATCCATTGCCGAGGTTACCATCATGCGATATGTTGGATTGGACATATCTTTCTTCCAGCCAAACTGCTTGGAGATAAACAGTTCAACAATGTTTGCGAAAAATCTCATCAGACCTGAAGTTTCCTTCATTTCCAAAACTGTGTTATCCCATGTGAATTCACCTTTAACAGCTTCCTTCACAACAGGAACTTCATATCCCATCAGCTTTTGCCACTCATCACGTGTTGGCATGCCTTTCAAAGTTTCATACCATGTGCCTTTCATTGTTTCATAAACATCATCTTTTACAAGCGTGAATTCTTGTGATAAAGTTCCAACTTGAATTTGATATGTGCCTGATGGAAGTATCCAGCCATTCTTCCACACTTCAAAACAATCATTACCAAGTTCAAACTCAACATCTACTGATTCTTTAGCAGCTAAAGAAATTTTCTTAAATCTCTTTAATTCTTTTACAGGCCGGTACACACTGGTTTCAGGTGCATGAACATAGAGCTGAACCACTTCTTTTCCTCTAAAAGTTCCTGTGTTGGTTACACAAACACTCACTCTGTTTTTCTCGATACGCAAATTCGAATATTCAAAAGATGTATAAGAAAGTCCATATCCAAATGGATAGCGCACTGAAAGACCGGCTTTGTCATAATAGCGATACCCCACATAGATTCCTTCTCGGTATTCAGTGTTTTTCTTCCCGAAAGTCTCTTTAGAAATAACATCATCATAGCTCATTGGCCAAGTTTCAGTCAGTTTTCCAGAAGGATTTGCCTGACCTGTTAATAGGTGTAACACAGCTTCAGCACCTGCCTGACCAGGAAGTCCCATATATAAAATAGATGACACTTGAGCTTCCCACGGTATTTCCATTGCGCTTCCTCCAAGTAAAACGACAACAGTATTTGGATTCACTTTTGCAACGGCTTCAATCATCTGAATATGACCTTTTGGCATACGCATGTGGTCTCTGTCAAATCCTTCAGATTCATATACATCAGGAAGCCCTGCAACAACAATTGCTTTCTTATGACGAGCTGCCAATGCCTGCGCTTCTTTCAAAGACGCTTCTGTCACATTGCCTTCTTTGTTGCAGCATGCTGAATATGGCAGATTCAGTACATCTTTCAGCTGGTTGAGCTGAGTTGGATTGATATGTGAACTTCCAGAACCCTGATAGCGCAAATCTTCTGCCATATACCCAATGAGACAGGTATCCTCTAATGTCATTGGCAAAAGTTCATTTGTATTCTTCAACAGAACTGCACCTTCTTCAGCTATTTTTTCTGCTAAATAATGATGATTCTCACTCTCATTTGGATCTTTTTTCTTCAATTGGCAGTACTTAATCAGCATAAGAATTCTTTCAACACTTTGATCAATATCTCTTTCATCCAAAGTGCCATTCTTTACAGCTTCCAGCAGCTGATTTTCCATATAATGATTTGCCCCTGGCATATTCAAATCGCATCCTGCTTTAAATGCTTGAATGCGATCGTGCATTGCACCCCAGTCAGTGACCACAACTCCATCAAAGCCCCATTCTTTTCTCAAAATATCTGTCAGCAGTTTTCTGTTGTCTGATCCATGAACTCCATTGACTTTATTGTAACAGCACATCACTGTCCCAGGATTTGCTTCTTTCACTGCAATTTCAAATGGTTTCAGATAGATTTCACGCATTGTCTTCTCATCAACCTGACTATCTCCGTTTTGCCTTTTGTACTCCTGATTGTTGAGCGCAAAATGCTTTAAAGATGCTTTTACGCCTGTTGACTGAAGCCCTCGAATCCATGCAGCTGACAGCTTACCAGCTAAATATGGATCTTCTGAAAAATATTCAAAATTGCGTCCACACAATGGATTTCTTTTGATGTTTGTGCCAGGCCCCAGTACAATGGATACTCCTAACTGCAGTGCCTCTTCTGCAATAGCCTTTCCTTCCTGTTCAAGAAGGTCAATATTCCATGTCTGTGCAGCACTAACAGCAGTTGGGAAACAAGTTGCAGGTTCAGAATTGTTGATGCCTAGCATATCCGTTGAAGTCGTCTGACATCTTAATCCATGAGGACCATCCGACATCATCATCGAAGGCACACGAAAAGCTTTCAGTTCCTTTGTGCGCCAGAAATCTTTACCCGTGCAGAAGCTGATTTTCTCTTCCAGAGTCATTTGTTTGATGATGTCTTGAATATCCATGGTGTACCTCTTTTTCTATTTTCTGTATTCGTACAAACGATACATCTTGTCTGCTATCTTGCCTGCATACAATTTTTTAAAGACTGTCTTTTCTATTCCTTGAAGTTCATTGATTAGAAATTCTGGTGTCATTTCATGTTGATCGACAAATTCAAATCCTGTCTGATGACATAAAATCATCGGATCATCTAACCCATAGACTTCGGTTACGCCTACATCATTGATTGGATTTTTAACTTTGGATGCCTTGGCTGCGAACACTGTATAACAGTCCATCAGCAAGCTTACCTGTTCAAAAGAATCCGATAAGTCTTTTAACAACTGTTTCAATGCATCCAACTGAATGTACATGCTTACTCCTTCGATGATGACAATGGCATGCTTCTGCTTCAGATTTTTTAAGTAAGCAGTTTCTGTCACATCACTTGAAATCATTTGATAGTTCTCTGCTTCCTGATAGAACTTTTTTCTCTCTGAAATCACAGACTCAAAATCCACATCCATCCAAAGTTGACGCTGATGATTCACACGAATGCATCTGCTGTCTAAACCACATCCCAAATGGAGAATCACTGCATCAGGGTACTCATTCATTTTTTGAATTGTCCATTCATCGAACACTCTTGATCTCATAGCCATATAATAGGCTAGCCATTTTGATGCTGATTTCCCTTTCAGCTCAAAGCCTTCTTTGTCCCAGATTTCTTCAGCCTTTTCATCATGAAGAATGATTCCTTTTTGGCTGACATAAGCTTTTCCATAAAGCGGAATAAACATAGTCTTATTGATATTGTTCATCATAATTCCTACCTTTGTTTCATTATACCTTGTTTTCAAAAAGAAAAGGAGAATTCCTTGGAAATCTCCTATATATTTAAAAAGTCTTTTCGATAATTCACCTTAAAGAATTCAGCTAATTCCTTCAACTGATGATCTTCAATGGTATTCACTCTTGGAAGATGTGCAGTCAGCATATAGATTTGAGCTGCTTTTTCTACTGTCTCAATCAGTCCGAATGTTTCATCTAAATCTTTTCCTGCACCATAAATGCCATGCATTCCCCAGACAACCAATCGATACTGTCCCATCTTCTTTGCTGTAGCATCACCGATTTCATTGGTGCCGCATAGCATCCAAGGAAGCACGCCCACGCCATCAGGAAATACCACAATGCATTCAGTGCACATCTGCCATAGTGTTCTTGTCAATTCTCTTTCATCCAGCACATGAACATAGTTCATTGCCAATGTATAGGTTGGATGTGAATGCATCACCACATGATGCATTGGATCCACTTTAAGACGGGCCATGTGACTTTTAAGATGGGCTGGAAGTTCAGAAGTGAATTTTCCACCATCTTTGTAACCCCAAAGAAGCTCTGCAGCTTGCCCATCTTCAGAAATACGAATTAAACCAATATTCGTTTCTGGATCCTGTTTGACGTTTTTGAAATACTTTCCTGTTCCTGTTACCAAAAAAAATTTTCCTGTAAGTTCTTTGGCATCAAATCCCAATGGTATTTCACGCAGCACTTCATTCAGATCAAGATATGGTTCTACTTCTTTTTCTTCGATCAGTACTGAAATGTTACCGCCATTTCTTTCATCCCATCCTAAACGATACATGTTGGCACATGTATCCATCATCTGATTTAAAAATGGTGCTTCTAGGATGTTTTTCATTTGCGGTTCACCAGCACTTTCTGTTCATAATCCAGAATGGATTGAGTTGGATTGAGTTCAACCTGTTCACGTCTTAGATATTCTTCCCAAACTTCACCAAATGGCATAGTCTTGAGTTCTTCCTGCATCAGCATCAGCTCTGTAGTTCTGTTTTCATCCTGAAGCTTTTTCAAAGATGCATGAGGTGTCAAAAGTGCATAAAGCACTGCTTTTTTCACGTTTCTGACTCCTGTTACCCAAGCTGAAATGCGATTGATGGAGGCATCAAAGTAATCTGTCGCAATAAATACACGATCTAAGGCGTCATGTGCCACGATTTCTTTCATGATTTCTTTTGTTTCATCATCAAACAGGACAACATGATCGCTATCCCATCTCACACCACGAGTCACATGAAGCGCAACTTTTTCATTGAAACACAAAAGTGCAGACATCTTGTCAGAAACTACTTCTGTTGGATGATAGTGCCCATTGTCCATCAGTGGCGTAATGCCGTTTTTTGCAGAATAACTCAATGTAAATTCTGCAGAACCTACTGTATATGATTCAAGACCAATACCAAATACTTTCGATTCCAGCGTAACGACAACTTTTGATTTGTCATAAGGAATGGATAAAATTTCATCCAATGACTGTTTGAATCTCATTCTTGGACCTAGGCGATCTGCTGGGATATCCTTATAGCCATCTGGAATCCAAATATTCATGACACAAACTTCACCTGTTTCGTTAGCAAAGTATTCTGAAATCTGAATACAACGCTTGACATGTTCAATCCAAAACTGTCTGACTTCTTCATCAGGTGAAGATAATGTTAAATTATCCTTGACCATAGGATGAGAAAACAATGTCGGATTAAAATCAATTCCCATCTTTCTTTCCTTGGCATATTCCACCCATTTTTTGAAATGTTTTGGTTCCAATGCATTGCGATCTACAAATTCATCTTCAAAAACCGCATAGCTTGAATGAAGATTCAATTTTTTCTTTCCAGGAATTAAGCTAAACGCTGCATCCATATCCTGCATCAGCTCTTCAGGTGTTCTTGCCTTTCCAAGATAGTTTCCTGTTGTTTGAATCCCGCCGGAAAGTGCCTCTTTTGTGTCAAAACCCTGCACATCATCGCCTTGCCAGCAATGTACAGAAACATTGACTTTTTTCATTGTTTCCAACACCTCTTCTGTGTTGATGCCTAGCTGTTCATAACGCTGTTTCGCTTCAAGATAACTCATGGTTTTACCTCCTTAATCTCAAAACCTGCACGAATTACATCACGTGCCTCTTGTAAATCTTTGATTTCTTTGTAGGCAATCATCTGTACAATCAGATTGCCAATAGCAGTTCCTTCGATTGGTCCTGCATAAACTGTTTTCTTTGTGATAGTTGCCGTTTTCTGATTCAGATAATCATCCTGTGACCCTCCGCCAACAATGTTAATGCTGGTGAATGTCTTTCCTGTAAGCTGTTCAAGATTCTCTATGGCTTCCTTATAACAGCTTGCTAGTGAATGATACACACACTGCATCAATTCTCCAATTGTTTCTGGTACACGCTGTTGAGTGCTTCGACATTCTTCTTTAATGGCTTCAATCATACTTTCAGGGGCAAGAAAGCATTCTTTGTTGACATCAACAAGCGAATCGAAATATTCTGCCTGTTTTGCCTCTTCAATCAGCTCTGGAAAAGACCACATATGATCTGATACTAAATTTTTTTCTTTTCCTTTTACATAAGTCATACCATTAAGCTCTCTGCGAATGGACTGAATCATCCACAATCCCATAATATTTTTAAGATAACGGTACCGATACCATGCTCCACCTTCATTGGTAAAATTCTGTTTCATGCTTGCCATAGAAGTAATTGGGACTTCATTTTCAACCCCTAAAAGACTCCAAGTACCGCTTGATATGTACACTGCGTTCTCATCTTTAGCCGGTATTGCCAGAAAGGCTGAACCTGTATCATGTGTTGCTGGCAGCATAACCATTGCATCAAACCCTACAATCTGCTGGATTTCTTCACTCAAATGACCTAGAACTGTTTCAGGCATAGCCAGTTCATGAAAGATTTCCTGCGGAAATCCCACTCTTTGAATCAATTCTCTATCCCATGTTTTCGTATGAGCATTGACCAGATTTGTTGAGGTTGCATTGGTGTATTCATTTTGCTTGATACCCGTCAGCTTAAAATTAAAATATTCTGGTATCATCAGAAGACATTTCGCTTCTTTTAGGTGATCAAGATGTTCATACTGAAGAGCCATCAATTGATAAATCGTATTGAATGGCTGATATTGAATCCCCGTCTTCTGGTAAAGCTCCTTTTCACTGATAATCTGATTGACTTTCGCTTTCATGCCTTCTGTTCGTTGATCGCGATAAGCAACTGCATCCCCAATCACTTCATCTTTTTCATTCAACAGCACAAAATCAACAGCCCAAGTATCAATTCCAATCGAGTCTGGAATCATATCTTTCTTTTTACATTCTTTTAAACCCTCAAGTATTCCATTCCAAAGCACTTCTAAATCCCAGCAGTCATGCCCATTTTGATGTACCTGAAGATTGTCGAAACGATACACTTCTTCCAGTATCAGCTTTCCATTTTTCAGCATTCCTATGATATGTCTTCCTGAAGATGCTCCAATATCAATTGCCAGATAGGTTTTCATGAAAAGTCCTCCTTTTCATCTTTTCTTCATTGTATCACACTTCCTTTAAAAGTTTAGAAGGATTCTTGGTATCTGGCCTGTATTGAATGTTCAGAAGATGGGTTTCATTTCAAACAGATGCGCATCTGTCATGTACATCAAGCTCAGTCTGCCATTCAATTTGGCATCTATGCTTGTTCCCCTGAAGATTCTTCCTTTGAAGCAATTTTTACTCATATGGAATTGATGGAATGTCAATGGAAGGCTCATGATGGGCAGCAACCTGATTAATAAAACAGACGGACAATCTAGTCCGTCTGTTTTTGTTGAACCTTGTTGATGAAAATACTGTTTTTTTCTGCTGGACCTTCAATACGGTTTCCAAAACGATCGAATCGAGATCCGTGACATGGACAATCCCATGTTTTTTCAGCTTTGTTCCATGTTAGCTGACATTTCAAATGAGGACATCGAGTTGATACCATATACGAAGTTCCATCCATATCCTTATAAACTCCAAGACTTAGACCATCAACCTCGACAATTCCACCCTCGCCTTCAGCTAAATCTTCTATTTTTAGTTCTGGGAGAGTTAAAAATTCCTGTACATAGCCTTTAACTGCTGTCCACATCTGCTTCATTTCTTCTATAGGAGTATTTACAATTGATCTTAATGAATCAAAAGGCTCAGCATCCAGATTCTGTATTCCAAGGATCTGATCATGAAGAATCAATGCGGAAACCATAGAATAAATCATCCCCCATTTATTAAATCCAGCTGCAACATACCAAAAAGGACGCATAGAACTGAATCTTCCAATATAAGGAAGATTATCCAATGTCATACAATCTTGAGCTGACCATTGCTGAATGACTTCTGCTTCAGGAAATCGTTCTTTTGCCCTTTTTTTCATGTCTTTAATGACTTCATCACTACCCTTTCCTGTAGGATGTGAAAAACCACTGTAAAGAGCTGTTTTTCCTGAAAAGCGTAAACTTTCAATCGGATTATCTGGACAATATATCATGGACCGTTCTCTAGGAACATTTCTTAGTGCAATAACATAGCTTCTTTCTTGATGCATTTTCGTGAAGTAAAACCCTGGAAAATTGATAAAGGGATAATGGTCACAGAATACAATTTGATCTGCCTGTACTTTTCCATGTTCTGTAAAGACTTCATGATTTTCCACACGATTTACTCGACTATGCTCAAAAATCTCAATTCCCTTTGCTATTTCATTCATCCACCTTCCAGGATGAAACTGTGCCTGGTTGTCTAAAATCAAAAGAGATCCTGATTTAAGTGCTGTTTTCCCTTGTTTTTCAATTTTGACTTGAAAACCCAAATCAGTCATTGCCTTGGCTTCCTTTTCTATTTTCTCCATCTCTTGACTGACAAGGACAAATGGCAATCGCTCAAAATCGCAGTCAATCTGGTGATGATAGAGGACATCTGCATACTTCGCTAAAGCCCTTCTCATCATTCTGGCTACTTTCATTGCTTCTTCTTGTCCAACACGCTCTATTAAGTCATGATAAAAAAATCCAGGCAAACAAGTAATCTTTGCGGTTGAATGAACACTTTGCGCGTGTCCGATTGTTTCTGCTTCAACAACAATTACCTTCTTCCCCGACTTATGAAGCAGAAACGCAAGGTTTAGACCAGCCATTCCTGCTCCAATGATGCATACGTCTGCTTTTTTTATACCTTCTAGTCTCGGCCTGTTCTGTTTTTCCATTTCAAAAACACTCATACAATCAACCTCCTGTTGACAGTATGACCAAAATAAGAAAAATCACACATCTCATTCACAAAACAGTATCAGCAATATGCTATAATTCTTCCAGATTTACCCCCAAGGAGCACTCTATGAAATACAGAACTGACAAATACGGAAACTCTATTTCTCTTTTAGGATTTGGATGCATGCGCTTTCCACAAAAGCTGGGCATGATTGACATGGAAGAAACTGAAAAAGAAATCATGACCGCTATTGAATATGGCGTCAATTATTTTGATACTGCTTATATTTATCCTGGCAGCGAGTCAGCACTTGGGACAATTCTTCACAAGAATCATGTCCGAGACAAAGTGAACATTGCAACAAAACTGCCACACTACCTCATCAAAACCAAAGAAGGTTTAAACAAAATGTTCAATGAAGAACTTTCTCGCCTAAAAACAGACCATATTGATTATTATCTGATGCATATGCTGACTGATGTAGAGACTTGGCAAAGATTGAAACAGCTTGGCATCGTAGAATGGATCGAAGAAAAAAAGGCATCTGGTGCAATTGGTCAGGTAGGTTTTTCCTATCATGGCAACTCTGATATGTTCTGCAAGCTGATTGATGCTTATAACTGGGATTTTGCACAGATTCAGTACAACTACATGGATGAACATTCTCAGGCAGGCAGAAAAGGATTGACTTATGCTCATGAAAAAGGACTTGCCGTTATCATCATGGAGCCTTTGCGTGGCGGTAAACTGGTGAATCGTCTTCCAGAAGAAGCTAAATCTGTTTTCAACAGCTACATCATAAAAAGAACACCTGCACAGTGGGCCTTCCGTTGGCTGATGTCGCAGAAAGAAGTCACCTGTGTGCTCTCTGGCATGAATTCTATGGAAATGCTGATGGACAATATTCAAACTGCCTCTACAACTGAAATGAATGAATTCACACCAAATGATTTTGCCATGATTGAACAAGTCAAAAAAGCCATCAATGCAAAAGTCAAAGTTGGATGCACAGGATGCAGATACTGTATGCCTTGTCCTAAAAATGTAGATATCCCAGGTACTTTTGCTGCATACAATCGGCTGTATACTGAAAGCAAATTCTGGGGATGGGTTGAATATACGATGTGTACTGCACTGAGAAAAGATTCAACTGCCGCCTCCAATTGCATTGAATGCGGAAAATGTGAACTGCATTGTCCGCAGGCTATCAAAATTCGTGAAGAATTAAAAAACGCACGAAATGCATTGGAAAATCCACTGTACAAAATCGTGCGCAAAGCTGCAACTTTCTTAAATTTTTAAGACCTGAAAAGGTCTTTTTTTACCAAATCATCTGAGAGACAATCAGCATCGCCGGCATTGTCAATAGACAAAGAATGGTTGACATGCAGACAATCTGAGAACCATAATCTGTATCTCTATCAAACATTTGTGCGAAAATAGGAGTCAAAACCGCAACAGGTGCAGATGCTCCAATCAAAAGCACAGTACGAACTTCCTGGAAAGAAGAAGGTACAAACTTAAACAAGAAAATCATAATGACTGGACACAGAATAAGACGATACAAAGACACCTGATACACTCTTAGATTTGTAAACAAACTGATCAGATTTGTTTTGGCCATATAAGCACCCAGAATAATCATGGCTAATGGTGTTGTCATTGCACCTAGCGTGCTGACAGCTTCCATCACTGGAGTAAATGGCTTGACTGGCAAAAGGAAAATGATCACACCAATACCAACTGCCCAGACACATGGATTTGTTGCTACTTTATGCAGTGATGCAGTTGACTTATCACCTGACATCAGCACAATGCCATATGTCCATGCAATCACATAAAACAAGGCAATAAATGGGGCTAAATAAAACACTGCTTCGGCTCCTAATAACCCTGTAACTAAAGGAATGCCAAGAAATCCTGCATTCGAAAATGACATAGAAAACTTTTCAGTTACTTTTTGTTTTGGATACATAATCCCCGATAAAATGATATTAAGCAGATAAATTCCCAAACTCAAAACAAAAGAAACTAAAAGGCCAATCAGTTTTTCTGAGCTAAATGCCTGATTGAATGATCCTGCAATCATACACGGTGTAGTAATCATCAGCAAAATACTAGAAAGACGAGAAGTTGTATCATCATTCACTGTCTTGTTTTTATATAAGATATAACCTGCAGACATCATAATAAACATTTTTACAATCTGATAAAATAAAGTAATTGCAGATTCCATTTTGATTCCCCCTATCAACAGCGATTATCATAGCACAATTCTTATGAATTGGATAAACAATTTGTGATTTTTACACACTTTGTTCGCAAAAGAAAAGCGCTGAAAATCAGCGCCTTATTTTAACCAGTTTTTCTTTTTCATGCAGTCAACGACACGTTCCATCCCTTTGACAAGCGTTTCTCTTGGACATGCACAATTGATACGCTGGAATCCTTCAGAATCTTTGAATCCACGCCCATCTTGAAGCTCCACGCCACCCTCAAATTTTAATATTTCTGCGAAATTGTCCGGAACCTCATACGCACTGAAATCTACCCACGCCAGATAGGTTGATTCAGGAACTTCATAACGACACAAAGGCAGTTGTTCATTTAAAAATTTCTTTAGCCACACCATATTGTCATAAATATAGGCAAGGCATTCTTTCAGCCATTGATCTCCATATGTATAGGCTGCACTTAATGCTTCGAAGCCAAAAATATTGATACTTGAAAGACCGCTTGCTTTAGCGCGCTTTGCAAATTCTGAGCAGATGTCTTGATTAGGTATCAGTGCATAGGATATTTTCATTCCAGCCAGATTGAATGTCTTCGTTGGTGCCCCCAGTAAAACAACATTCTGATTAAATTTCTCATTGACTCCAAGCATGGACACATGCTGAAGCGGCTCAAAGACTAAGTCTGCATGAATTTCATCAGATACAACAATTAAATCATAACGATTGGTTATTTCAAGCAGTTCTTCAAGCTCATCTTTCGTCCAGGATTTTCCAACTGGATTATGAGGATTGCAGAAAATCAGCATTTTAATGGAAGCATCTTCTTTCAGCATTCTTTCCATTTTTTCCAAATCAATTCGAACCTCTGGTTCAAGAATCAGCGGACAGTACACAACTTCTCTTTCAATAGAAGCAGGAGTATTGAAAAACGGAGGATAGACCGGTGTCATTACCATGACTTTCTCTTCTTTTTTTACCAGTTGTTCAACAAGAGTATAGAGTGCATACACTACACCTGTCGTTAACACAATGTTTTCCTTGCGAACATCAATCTGATGATGACGCTTTTCCCAGGAAATAATAGCATTTAAACACTCATCACTTGGATCAGTATATCCAAAAATACCATGTTCAGCACGATGAACAATTGCTTCGCTGACTTCAGGAGGACATTTGAAATCCATATCTGCCACCCATAGTGCAATGACATCCTCTAAATGATATCTGGATACATAACGATCCCATTTTGTACTGCTTGTCCCCACTCGGCTATAAACACTATCAAAATCGTACACAAAAATCCCCCTATCTTCTACAGCGATATTATATCAAAAACTTCTATTGAAGCCAAAAGAAAAGGCAGATACCTGCCTTCATGTGTTATAAAATGATATTACGCCATAGCTATTCGTCTACGAAGAGCTTTTTTAATAGATTGAGTAGAGAAAAGAACAATTACAGAAATAAGTAGTGCATGCATCATGTGGTTTCCTCCTTTTTGTTAGCTATATCTAACTTCGTTTACATTATATCTTTTATCCCTATATACGTCAATGATGATGCTTCCAAAACTAGTCTTTCTTGCAAAAAGGGTAGAATTATGCCTGGCTTATCCCTCATTTAGAATAGAATCATCCCTTTGGGGATACACAGCTGTTTGGATGCACTTTTATGGTTGGCTTCAATAAAGAAAAAGACCTTACATACGATCCTGACAAGATTAAGTAAGATCTATTTTTTTACGGTAATTGTCCGGGAAGAACCATCACTTGTCCATGATGTGTTTTTCTTTCCACTTATTAAATAACACACTCTTTTATCACAGGCAATCATCGCACAAACTTCAAAAGAAAACCTGTTTTTACAGGTCATTCGGCTGATTTTGTTTTCTTTTCATTCAGAAAATTCGCTTTTAATCTACCGCCAAGGACACTTCCAAAAAAGGCACAGGCTGCATAGACGATCGCATAAATAAACGCCGTTTCATTAAAATAAAGCAGTGCAGAAGGGATAAACAAGACTCCGCATAAAACTGGAAACAGCAGTTCATAGCCATATTTCATGCTTGGAAACAAAGCACATAAAAAACTA
>JAFQKG010000182.1 GCA_017397025.1 Erysipelotrichaceae bacterium
TTACAGCTACAAAAATAGGTAGGAAATAGAAACAAATATCAGATACATAGTTCAAGATGATATAAGTCTGATTATCTGTAGGAAGCACTTTGAACATCGCAAGAAGTGTCAGAAGTACTTTTACCATCCCTGAAGCAGTCAGCAAAGGAAGAACTGGTCCGAATACCTTTGGTACAACAGCAATCGCTCTCATAAAGAGATTCCCTTCCGCTTTCTCTTCTGAAGAAGTATCCTGGGCTTCAAAATGATACATACTCATAATTGCATCATAATAGCGATCAACCTGATTCCCAACAATTACCTGAAGTTGTGCATTGGTAGATACTACCCCAAGAACTCCTTCTAATTCTTTGATTTTTTCGATATCTGCCTTCTTATTATTCTTGAGTGTAAAACGCAGACGAGTAGCACAATGGGATAGTCCCATCACATTTTTTTCACCGCCGACCAAAGCGACGATCTTTTCAGCAAATTTTTCTAAGTTCATGTTTTCCTCCTAAAATGAAAAGTAATATTTTCATAGTTGAATCATGCCTTAAGTAACACTTCATTTAGTCTATGAACTTAATTTTCTCTTTCGATGACTCTTTGAATGTGAATTGTCAGGTATGTTTGCTCCTGATTTGTAACGATATATCCATTTTTCTTTTTCAGCAATTCACAGATTCTTTCAGTAATCGAAAATGCTTTTGCATAATTTGTTTTGATAATCTCATATAATGGCTCATTTTTGCTTTCCTGTTTCTTTGCATTCATGCGATAGACAAAGAAACGAAGATGGGTAATCAATCTTTGATAATTTAAACTATCTTCATTGATCTCAACCTGTGCTAAAAGCTTAATGATTTTCATGATTTCTTTCATCAAGCGAATTGATTCCATGTTCTGGTGCATATCTACATCTTCTTCAGCATTTACAATGTGCATTGCCAAAGTTGCAGTTTCATCATCATTAAGTACATAATCAAATTCATCTTCAAGAAGTTCTTTTGCTTTTCTCGCAATGTCATATTCCAATGAATAATATCTTTGAATCTCCCATTTCAATGGGTTGGATGGCATTATCCCTTTTTCAAGGCGTTTTGTGATAAAACAGATATGATCAGTCAATGTGAAATAGATAGAGTCATTCAGTTTCTTATTTAGACGGTGTTCAGCACACTCAATGATTTCACCGGCAAGAATGAAGTATTCTTCAGGAATAGAACGAATCAACTCAAGAAGTTTTGCGTTCGTATTTTTGTCAGATGCAAAAACCCGCTCAATGCTCCCCTCATCAATCTGATCTCCTTTTTTCTTTCCAAATCCAATCCCTCTGCCCAAAACAATGTATTCATTGCCTTTTTCATCAGCGGCAATCAGTGAATTGCTGTTTAATGCTTTCTTTAATTTCATACATTCTTCCCTATTTTTTAACCACATCTTAGCGATTTTTTCCGTTCGATTCAATAAGTTTTTTATACCAGTAGAAACTTTTTTTCTTATATCGCTTCATATCATTCAAATCAAAATTGTCTCGATTCACATAGATCAAACCGTATCTTTTCCTAAAACCTTCATGAGAACTTGTAACATCCATAAATGACCAGATATGATAACCAAGCAGTTCAACTCCAGTCTCTATCGCATCTTCCATCGCTTCGATATGCTTAGTATAATATTCGATACGATAATCATCATTGACTGTTTCATCCTCTAAAATATCCTTAAAGCTAAGGCCATTTTCTGTAATCATCAATGGCAGATGATAGCGTTCATACAGTTCTTCAAGAGATAATCTCAAGCCAATTGGATCTATAGCCAGGCCATAACTTGATAGTGGCAAATTTGGATTTTTTGCTAATTTGTAAACCCCTGGTTCATTCAACGCCATGATGTCACCGTTATCTTTCCCCATTGCATTCTTATCAATTAGTGGATCATACTGAGCACTAAATGAGGTGTAATAGTTGATTGCAATGAAATCTGGGATGTTCTGTTTCATCAGATCCATATCTCCTTTTTCGATTATTGGAAGCCAGTTCCTATCTTTCAAATATTTCCACAAGCGTATAGGATATCTTCCAAAACACTGAAGATCTGCAAGATAAGTAAACATCAGCGATGTAGCGTCCGATGCTGCCTGAACATCTTCTGGTTTTGATGTAATTGGATAAACAGGAGCATAGCTCAGTGCTGGTCCAATCTTTGATTCAGGATACATTTGATGTAAGAGATGAATCGCCTTTGCAGTAGCTACACACATATGATGATTGGCCTGATAACGTCTTTGATGATAATTAGGTTCTTTACCTGTCAGTCCCATTCTTGGAGCTATACGTATCACATGATCCTGCTCATTGATTGTAAGCCAATATCTCACTTTACTACCATATTCTTCAAAAAGTATTTTGCAGAAATTCACAAAGTCTTCAATACTTCTACGATCAGACCATCCACCATATTGCTCTACAAGTCCTTTTGGATAGTCAAAATGATAGATTGTCAAAACTGGTTCGATTCCATGCTCAATTAGTCCATCTATCAATTGATGATAAAACTCAAGACCTTTTTCATTGATTTCACCATTCCCTTTTGGAATAATTCTTGACCAAGATACAGAAAAGCGATAACTCTTTAATCCTAGTTCTGCCATTAAGGCAAGATCTTCTTCTAAATGATGATAATGATCACAGCATACACTAAAATCACAAACTTTATCAGATAAACGAAAATCGTCTATGACAGAAGGACCTCTACCATCAACATCTATAGCACCTTCTACCTGGATTGCAGATGTTGATGCACCCCATAAAAAATCATTTGGGAACACATGTTTATTTTTCTTAATTTCCATACTTTCTTCTCCTTTCTACTCAATTCAATTACCCATAAAAACAAAAAAACCGAACCAATACATACTCATCCTCACGGAATAAGTAAGTATCAATTCAGGTCATGCCATTAGTAACACCCTCAATTGAGATAAGTTTTGTTACGCGCATATTATATATGACCGATTATATAATGTCAATACTAATAATCAATCGACAAATCAAACTCATCTCCTGTTATTCTATTGAATACAACAACACTATCCATACACACGATCTGTTTTCCAGTTTCAAATGAAGTGACTGTAATGTGATAGTTTTGTGCAAGATATAATCTCTACTCAGAGAAGACAAAAAAGCAGCCTTTTTCAGGCTGCAGTCTATAGACTAATGATAGAAACCATTGTTTTTGACATTGAAGTAATTTATTAACCAAAAGCTTCAGTCTGATATATTACAACTCCCCTACAAATTGGAGTTTGTTACTGATTGATTCGTTTTTTAATTGTGGCAGGAACTCCCGCAACCAAACAGTTTTCTGGTATATCTTTGGTTACAACACTTCCAGCAGCTATTACACAACCCGCTCCAATGGTAACTCCTTGCATAACAGAAACATTAGCTCCAAACCAGCAATTATCTCCTATTACAATTGGCAAAGCTCTTTCAAAGCCTTTGTTTCTGTCCACATAGTTTATCGGATGAGATGCGGTATAAAAGCCACAAAAAGGGCCAATAAATACATTTTCGCCAATGTGAATTGTTCCACCATCCATAAAATAACAGCCGTGATTCACAAAAGTTCCTCTGCCAAAGTGCGTGTATGCGCCATAATCAAAATAAACAGGAGCCAATACGGTCAGGCCATCTGGTAGCTCTGTGCTCAGCAAATCCTTCAAAGCTGTGTTCTGTTCGTCACTTCCTGGCTTTGCCATGTTAAAATCATAGCAAAGCAGCTCCGCATTTCTTCTTTCTCTCAGTAAAGCATCATCAAAATTAGCATCATGCCATTCGCCACGAAGCATTTTGTCCTTTTCAGTCATTTTGCTAATCCTCCGCCAAATTCAAATTTGTACAAGAGTATTATACCAAAATAGACTAACAAAGCATAGTTAATTGGGGGGGTGATGATCAGGTTGGAAATCTTCAACATACTTATCATTCTCCCATACATGATTGCTAAATTCTGCAGCTTGATCTACATAGTCAGGATACCATTCATACTGTAACTGTCCTTGATCATATTCTAAAAACCCACAATTTCCTCCTGCAAAGTCTTCGTCTGCATAGGCAAGCTTTACATTCACATCAAACAATTCAGATATCTTTTGAATAATAGACTCAGGATGATTCCATGCTGTGTAAAACACAATGATATTTTCTGAGGCCATATAGATATCACAGGCATTCCATTTGGTGCTCCAATTGCCAATGCACCAGTGGTACCAGGATGTTGCTCCATACTGACAGAAGTTATCATAATACTGTTTCCCGATCTCAAGGCATTGCTCTTCGGAATAATTACTGAATCTATGAAGCATCTTCTCTATCTCTTCTTTTGATAAATCATCACGATATCTAGGAAGAAATGGATTTTGTTTGATGGTTGGCAAGTCATCTTGATGATTTTGAATACCATAATGAAATACCTGAGGATTGATGTAAGTCATGTACAAAGAGACAAGATCTTCTTGAGATCCTGCTTCTATTTCTAATGACTTTGGCATTGGAATGATTTTATTAAAATCAAGCTGCTGTTCTGGATCAGTATCAGATTGAATTGTTTTGAATACTTGTTCAATCTTTTCTGGAGTTGCATTGATTTGTAGAATGTTTCTAACATAATTTGGCATTTTGCAGCCTCCCTTCCTTGAAAATGAAAAAAAGCTCAACTTATTTAAAAGCTGAGCTAAATTTCTAAGATTATCTATAAAAATCACATAATTGACGGAACTAACCAAAGGCTTATTTTAAGCCATTTTCGGGCGCATCCTTTTTTGACGAAGAATTTTTGAAGAAATAAAAAAAA
>JAFQKG010000183.1 GCA_017397025.1 Erysipelotrichaceae bacterium
CATCAAAATAGACAGGAACATAGATCGTTCCGACCAGTCCTTCCTTTTCGACTTCAACCATTTCTGTCCAGATATATGAGCGCACTTTGTTGTCTAGATCGTCAAAGTACTGATAGTCTTTTCCGATTGCTTCTTCACATACTGGGATCTCAACTGGCTCAGCATCTTCCTCATCGGATGGCTCAGGAATATCAACAGTACAACCTCTAGTCTGCTCCTCATAAACGGTCCACGTATCGATATGAAGGTCATCTGTCCAGTCGATTCCTTCATTGACATAGAACAGATCTGCCTTGTACTCACGTAGAGTCTTGAGGTAATCTTCGATGTCATATTGGTTGTCCTGTATCAAAGCCTCTGCCTCAGCAAGTGTGCATTCATCACCACACCCATCCTTGATGAAATAAGCTTCTTCGATATAGCTGTGAGCTGTATAGATGGCTTCAAGATAGGAAATCACAGCTTGAGAAGACTGATTGAAATCATGAGAAAACTTGATATGGATCTTGCTTTCTTCTTCCCAACCCGCAAAATTCCATTCACCCATAGTGTCGATATCACTTGGAAGCTCCCCTTCTCGAAGTTCGACACCATGAATCTGACTGACATAATCATTGATGTATTTATCGACAACTACGGTTTCAGCATAATAATAGTCTTCAAGGATGTCCTTTGTTTCACTCAGATTTACGACACATTTATCGTTCATGAACAGCTCAACTTCATCACTTTCTCCACCAAAAGATGAAAACAAAGTCATGAGAGATGCTGGTAAAAGAAGTGCAATCAATAGTGCGATGCTCACAAAAAAGATGGTGGATGAGCTAAAGAAAAGGGAAAGTACTTTGAATACTACACCCATGATAGACATCAAAGCGCTTGTCCCCTTTTTGATTAGATTATTGGATTCATCGTACTTGCTCATGGTCATCACCTAAGCTCTGAAGCTCTTCTGGCTCAGTATATCGATTCGAGAGATCTTCAGGATATGAGTCTGTATCGAATCTTTCTGGAGCAGTTTGGAATTCATCGAAGTCTTGAACATCGAATGGAACCATGTCTGAACCATTTTTCTGATCGTTCTGTCTCTTGAGTTCCTGTTCGATCTGATGGATAGAATCGGCAATCGAAATGAAGGATTCTTTCTTATCTCCCTTTTCATCGGTAGTTGTTTCCATGTGGAACTGAGAAGTACGAATCTCATCCATCTGCTGACCAAGACCATAGCGAATGTCATCAAGGCTTGAAGGTGCATTCACATGAGTGATTTGGAAATCGCCGTTTGTATCCATACCGAAATGAGCAACATAATGGTCCACATCGCCATATTTGTCAGAGTTCTTATCCCCACTTCCTCCAAATGAATAAGGAACACTGTCATTCAGTTCAGCGACCATGATGCCATTTTCTGCAGTATGGAATTCTCCATTTGAACCAAATGGAATATGTGCTGTCGGATCTTTTTGGTTAGCATCTGGGGTGTTTGGATTGACACCGTAGAAGCCACCTGAAGAGACAATACTTCGATCGATTGGCTGGAATGAACCAGTCTTGACCATTTCAGTTTTACCATCTGGTTTTGTGATTTTCTCTTCGATTTCGGCACCGACAAATGCTGCCATAGGTTTTTTCGTTGTCTTTCCATCAGGTCCAACCACTTCACCCATGAAAGCAAAGCCTCGTACACCCTGCTCCTGCATCTTTTTGCTTGTAAATTCCATGGCGTTGCTGACAGGAGTAACACCAGTGTTGTACTTGTTGACCAAGCCCTTTGTAAGGTCATCCTTATTGATAGTTCTTGCTTCTGATTCAATATTGGTCTTTCCTTTGTATGGCTTTGTTTCAAAGATATCCTTATCTGATGTTGGATTGAGATTCTGCTTTGGATTCATCACAGCATCACGAGCAATCTGAGCATTTGCAAATTCTTTCGTGTAGGCTTCATAAGCAGCATTGCTGTGTCCTCGTCCAACACCAACTCTTTCCTGCCATTTCATGAAATCTTTCTTTTCCATGGCAGTCTTGCTTCCGCTTGTTCCCTGAGCCATCTGTGTCTGTGCGATCGCTTTTGCACTTTCAACCTGGCGATGTTTCATCTGCTCATCGAATGATTTTCCCTTCACTTGAGAAGCAGTTTCAACTGCGACTCTACCCTGCTTGTTAAGGCCAGAACCTACTGCTGGAGAGCCAATCTTCTCACCATTGAAGCGTTTATCGATGGCACCTTTAGTAGCTGTAATGCCCTTAAATGCAGCCATACCAAGCCCTGCTGTTGTTGCAAAAGCTCCTAAAAAGCTTCTTGCTGCATCCTGATTTGGCATCGTTCTAAGCCCCAGCATATTGATGAACTGCTCTGAATTTCTTACAAATCCTAACAGTGCGATCACGACTAGGAATTTGGCAATATTTGTCGTTCCAACGACATTTCCTGGAGTAAAACCATCGATAAATCCGATGCCTTCCAGCTGATTACCTGTCATCGTCAGTGCAAACATGCAGACTAGAAGTCCGAAAATTTGAGATAAAACACCCATGAACCACTCTTTGAGTAGTGATTCTGTGTCTTTTCCTGGGTAGAAAGCGAAGCAGATTGGCCCAAGAGCGATGTAGAGTGCAAAACTCAGATATCTTTCCATATAAGAAATCGCTGCCATCATCATCCCTGTAAAGATGGAGATTACAGCGATGATGTTCATGATGATACCAAAGTCAAACACTGATGTAATTGAGATGCCACTGATATCGATCACATCCAAATCGATCATCTTATGGAAAAGTGGTGAGGATGCGAATGTGTTCAGAAGATCAATGATGAAGTCGACGATTGTTGGATAAAAAGCGATGAAGATTGCAGCAACAGCTGCCTTCATCAAAATCGTCATTGGTGATGTACTTTCCTTTCCTGTGATTGGATAAACCATCGATTTGATGATGGAAATCATAAGTACAATTAGAAGGATCACCATCGATAGCTTTTGTAAGAGTACAGTGAATTCGTTCCCCTCATTCATCCCAGACAAGATCCTGATGAATGAGTTCAATCCATCAAACGAAGCGAACTGAGCATCCATAAGTGTGTTGAAAATCACGGATACACCAGACCAGATCGTTCCAAAAATAAAGGACCCAATGAGTCCTGTTACTATAAAACTTAATAAAAATGATACAATTGCCGTCATAATGCGATCAACTCCTTCCTAAAGTGACAAAGCCACCCGCTTTGGATGGCTTTATCGAGATGAGGCAATTACCAAGTAAATCCAACGCTGCTAGTAAATGCCTTGAGAGTGTCTAGGATAGTTGGAGCGAACATAATGATCAAGAATCCAACAAGGATTCTTAAGCCCCACTTCTTAGCACTAGCGACACTTTGCGGATCAGTCGCTGTCATGACTGTGAGACCCAAGAAAATCAGCAGAATTGCACAGATTGGAAGTGCCATGTTTCGCACCATAGTTAGAATAGTACTGGCTAGGTTCTGAAGACCTTCTACGATCCCGTTGTTTGCATTAGTTACAGTTGGTAAAAAATTAAACATGTGCTTTCTCCTTTCCTGCTTTTTTCAAAAAGCATAAAACTGAAAAGGCATTGAGATACTTCAAATAGAGACAAGATAGAGGAAGTGCCATCTCTTCAACTGAAGTCAAGACCTTCTATGCCTTTATCCTTGATATACCATACGATTGTCTAAAAAAAGGTAAATGGCATCACTTCTGAACGTATCCCCAAAATAAGATATTCAATGCTTTATATCCATCCTGACAGTGTGAATGAACATAAGTTCTTGAGCGATTCATCTCTTGTGCAATCGATGATTCAGTTTGACCACAGAAAATGGAGCTGATGATGCGATGAACATCCTTTGAAAATGGATAATTCTTCAAAGATTTGATGGCTTCCTTCATCGTAGAGAATGTGATCTTTGAATTCACATCATAAGATCTGATCCTGTCGTCCTTCATTTGTCTGACTGAATACAGGAAATCTTCAATACTATGGTATGCGACATAAAGTTCTTCATCGACTTCATCAATAGAACATTTGATTCTTTCTACATATCTGTCAAAGTCCAAATATGTTTCTTCAAAGAGCTTGAGCATTGCAGACTTCAGATACTGATTGAGCAAGTATTTTGAAGTCTTTTTATGATAGAAGACTGCATCCACAACAGCTTTTTCAGGATTTGAAAGGTCTGTAGAGTAAATCGAGAACTCAATGAATTTGATGATCTCATCAGTAAGCTTCAGATTCTTCAGCTGCAAAGCAAGATTGTAGTGAGTATAGATCCCAAAGTATTCTGTATCACTGTCTAATGCATGTTGCAGCGAGGCAGCATCAAGTTTCAGCTGTTTACGAGTTTCTTGCGCCCATTTTTGAGCAGGAAACGCGCAAAAATTGCGTGCTGCATTGTAGTATTTTGCGTGATCTTCGACGATTTCTCTGATGATCTTTTCGGCCATCAGTCTATGTTCGCACTTAGAATACAGTTCAATGGGCTCTTTTTCATCATTGAATATGAGTTTTACAAATGTGTTAAGATCCATTCTTTCTCACCTCTTTGCTCAGTCGCTTTCCAACTGCAAAAAGAACATCTCCATCCCCTTTGACTGTGAGATTGATCCTGTTCTTTTTTGAAAGTTCAACTACCTTATTCCATTTATCAAGATCTTTGGTTCCCTTTGAAAACTGATTCTCCTTTTTAAACTCCCTTTCCCATTCAAAAGGCAAATGATCATGATTGGAATAATAAACCAGATCGACATTTTGACTTGCTTCCATGATTTTAATGAGTCCTTCTAACAGCATCCCGTGATGTGATTCAGACTGATTCACCATTGGTTCAAGCTGAAATGCCCTTTTCCCATCAGTGATAGTAAATACATACACGTCTTCTGATGTCCCAACAAATACACTTATCTTTCTCATGGTGTTGGTATACCACATGGTTTTGACGTCGAAAAAACACGAAAAATGTCGAAAATTGTCGTCTCTAAAGTTTGATACCTACTATCATGTCGATATTGATTTCTGCACAAGGAACAACGTATACTTGTATCAGATGATTTGGAGGCAATATGCGTTATTTTTCGACATTAATAAAACCTGCAGGAGCACTATGCAACATGAATTGCTGCTATTGCTTTTATCGTGAACTTGCCCAGCAAATCAATAAGCCAAATCTAATTATGTCCTTAGATACTACAGAACATCTGATTCAAAACATATTGTTCAATCTTACGGAATTAACAACCGTCACCTTTGCCTTTCAGGGAGGAGAGCCCACCCTTGCGGGCATAGATTATTTCAAACATTTTGTAGATACAGTCAATATTTATAAAAAAGACCATCATATAATTCAGTATTCCATTCAAACAAATGGCTATACGCTCAATGAAGAATGGTTCAATTTTCTAAAAGAGTATCAATTTCTTGTTGGAGTTTCACTGGATGGATTTCCTAGAATCCATAACCAACTGAGAAAAAATAGTCTTAAACAAGACACCTATGAAATCATCATCAAAAATATTCGTGAGCTCAAAAAGAGAAACATCGAATTTAATATCCTAACAGTTCTTACTAACCAGTTAGCAAAGTATCCAAAAGAGATGTTTGAGTTCATTTTAAAAAATGAATTCAAAAACATACAATTTATCCCTTGCCTACCCGAACTAGATCAAATGAAAAGCGCCTATTCCATTCAGCCAAAAGAATTCTTTCAATTCTACGATGTGCTGTTCCCAATGTGGTTCAAAGAATTCAAGAGAGAAAATGTCATTTCGATTTCCTTTTTCGATCAGTTTGTCTCAGCTTTTGCAGGAATCAGGCCACAGGGATGCGGAACACTGGGCAATTGCACAAATCAGTTTGTCATTGAAAGCGATGGTAGCATCTATCCTTGTGATTTCTATGTTTTAGAAAAAAATAAACTGGGGAATATCCATGAAACAGACATAAAAGCTGCAGCTTATGGAGAGGTTGCTAGACAGTTCCTTGCTGAACCAAAGAATATGAGTGCATTGTGCAGTACGTGCAGATATCAGCCATTATGCAAAGGACAATGCAAACGCCAAAGTATCTGCTTCTATACTGATCACTACTGTGCAATTCAGAAATTCCTTTCAAAGTATGAAAAAGAATTCCTTCAAATTGCTTTAGGAATTAAAAAAAGATGAATTTCACGTATGTGAGATTCATCTTTTCTTTTGGATTTCTTTGATTTTGTTTAAATCTAGTGTCTTTGAGAAGTAATCCTGATCCAAAAGGTTTAGATCAACAACTGGTTCATGTTCAATTGCTTTTTCAAGTTCTTGTTCCAAAGACCAGAGTTTCTCAACATCTTCCTGTTTGCTTAAATGAGCAGGAAAGAACGGCGGATTGTTCTCACGATAGAAGTTTGGTTTGAAATCTTCCAGTGAAATAAAGTCATCATTCATAATGCCTTCATTTAGACCGTGACGTTTTTCCATTTCTACAGCTTTCTTCCTTAATTCACATGAAATTTCTTTTGCTTTTTCATTCTGCGTAACAAATAGATTTTCAGTTTCGTATTGATCGTTTACCAAATCAAACAGTTCTTCTTTGCCACCACCATAATAATAGTTATATTTATATTCCTGTGTTCTTACTGATACCCATCTTCGAGAGGCATGTTGATGCTCAATAAACTGGAACGTTCTATCCTTAGAATCACTGAAAATTGATGCTCCAGGATAATCAAATTCTTTAGGCATTGACAATCCAGCTGCATCCATCATCGTAGGAAACAAATCATTCAAGTCAACAAACTCAGATCTTACTGTGCCTTTCCCTACCATTTGTGGCCAGCGAACAATCATCGGTATTCTACATGATGCGTCGTATGGCAAAAACTTTTGATATGTACCTAAATCCCCTAACATTTCTCCATGGTCACTAGTAAATACAATCATCGTGTTTTCTAACTCGTCCATATCTTTTAATTGTTGAACAATACGTCCTACCTGTTTGTCTACAAAAGATATTGCTGCATAATAAAGCTCACGGGCTCGCATCAAAGTTTCCTTATTAGGATAATCTGCAATAGGTATATTCTCCTGCGCCAATGTTGATAGTGGCGTTTTGGATACTGTAGGTTCTGGAATCTGGACCTCTTTATATAAATCAGCCCAGTTTTCAGGAACATCAAGTGGAGGATGAGGGGCTATAAATCCAGCCCAAATCATAAATGGTTTATCTTTGCTTTTGGTCTTAAGATATTCAATCGTTTTGTCTGCAACCCAAGTAGAGCCGTGATGGGCTTCATCCACCAATGATCTCTGAGGCTGCATGTACAGCATATGACGAACCCCATGTAGACTTTGGAGATATTCATACCCATTATCCTTTAAATACAATGCATAATCATCATCTTCTCTAAATCTTGGTATTTCATCCATTAGATATAAACGATGAAACCCATTGTGTCTGCGATATGGTTGAAAGTGCATCTTTCCTACTGCAATTGTGTCATAACCTGCATCTGATAAACACTGTGCAAATGTTGGTAAATGGTACGGAATTTGATGTGAATCATCAAAATAGTTATCATCAAAGGTATGATGCTTACATCCTAAACCAGTCAATAAATTATGGCGAGCAGGAATGCAAACTGGATTATTAGAAAATGCATGCGTAAACAGACATCCTTCTTCTGCAAGTTCATCCAAATTTGGTGTAATCATATGCTCATAACCTGCACAATGCAGTGTATCATAACGCTGCTGATCAGTTGTAATAAGCAGAATATTGGGTCTTCCAGCCATAAAATTACCTCTCTTCTGTACACAGTATATCAGATTTCTTACATTGTCATCTTAAAAAGAAATCCCATTGAATACTTTCTTTCAAGAAATCAATAGGATTTTAATAATGTGCTATCTTTTAATGATAGAAACCATTGTTTTTTACGGCGAAATAGTCTTTCATCACTTCTGATGAGCCGAATTCATCACGAATGTTTTCCATTTCATCCGCAAATTCTTCTAAAGTGATACCAAGCTCTTCACAGATCTCTTCAGCTGAGTAATCATCAATGAGAAATTTGATGATATCTCTTTGGGTTTTAGTGAAACTAAACTCTTTCTGCAGTTCATTGACGACCAGATCTCCATCATCACACATATCTTCCTCATGATTGACAGTATATGAGATGACATTGATCAGTGAATCATCGTCTTCATCCCCATAATTCCCATCGATTGGAACCATACTGGAACCTCTGAATGCCTTTTGAGACATATCCAATGCATCAGTTGTGATGTTACAGATTTCAGCCAACTCTTTATAGGACAAATTACGCTCTGTTCCCTGATGATAGTAAGCATCTAGGCGGAAGATCTTAGCAATTTGGTCCCACATATAGTCTGGGATTCGAATCGTTTTATCATGCTGGCGGATATCTCTTACGATTGCCTGGCGAATCCAAGGCACAGCAAATGTCGAAAGTCTGAATCCGCTATGTACATCAAATTTATCTAATGCTCTCATGAATCCAACAACACCTGTCTGGAACAGATCTTCGTCGTTGAGAGCCCATGTTTTTCCTTTGTGTCGTTTGACACAGCTACGTACTAATTTGAAATTCGATTTGATAATCAAGTCTCTTACTTCTGCAACCACTTCAGGATCAGCAGAATAATGATAAAGCAACAGGTACTGAAGTTCTTCATCTTTCGATAATACTCCATGTTCATTGATACAGTCTCTAAGCGCAGCGTTCATATTGATGTCCTCTCTTTCTTAATAATATGGTATTCCCCATATTCGCTTTTGTCAATATGGTTTTACCATATTTTGCCAAAAATTGACATCCATAAATCCACGCTGTTCAATTTTTTGCCATGTCCCAATAACAAAGACTTAGGTACCCCTAAAAGCGCTCAGAAAGCGTTTAAACCGCATTTTTTCATTTTTTGACAAAAATTCGCAAGAATTAATCTTGTTTTTGGCATTTTTCCATGAAAAAAGGGACTTAGAACGAAAATTCTAAGCCCTACTTCGATTAATAATATTTTTTTATTAGTTTGCTCGGTTGCCCCAAATCTTCTGAAGCAAATCATGGATGTCCATCTCTTCGATTTGAGAGATTTCTACCCCTTCTTCCAGGACCATATGAAGGATGGAGTCCGCATAGTACTCAAAAGATTCATTGCTTTCTGCCTTCAAATAGCATTCCAGTGCGATATCACTGATTCTCAATGCATCTTGGTGAGTCAGTTCATTTCCAAAGCGGATCGCACGATATCTGAAATAGCTTCTCCAAAACCAGATATCATCCTCGCAGAAATACTCGTTCAGATTTTCGTAGCTTCTATCTTTCAGATCTTGATTGAAAGCTTTCAAACAGAGATGGAAAACCATTTGTTTGATTGCAGCCTGTACTTCTGAATCTTGGCTTGCATCATTGTCTGTGAATGTAACAGTTAGGTTATCAGGATCGATTTTTGCGATGACCTTCCCTTCTTCAGTCACTTCACAGGCTTCAACATACCATTTGTTGTTTTTCGGATCATAGCAATCCGTTGTTGCTAAACTTACTTTTTTACTCATATTCTTTTCTCCTTGCAAAAAGCCGTGGTCACGATGACCACGACCTCCTATTTTCTCTAAAATGGCAGTTCCTCTTGGAACTCGACGCAGACAAAGTGCTTGATGAAATCACCATAACAGACGATTGTATCACCACTATGGTCATCGAAGTCATACTCGATGACTCCATTTAAGTGATAATTATCAAAATCCTGTTTGAATTTGTTGATGTCTTTTTTCTTCCAGCAATCATCAACAAATTGCAGATAAGGATAATAGAACATTCCACATGAACCCATGGATACAACTTTATTGAACAGAAAATTCATCAAGTTTCCGGTTTCATTGATTTGTGGTCTTACCACTATGTCCTTCAAATGCTCATAAGCAAAATCAGCCACATCATCCTTATCACAGCTATCATACGCCTCCATCGTGTAGAACGGAGTCTTAATCGTGATTTTGATATCGACCTCATTCTCGACGAATGATGAGTCGCATAACACTTCGACCCTTACAGACTGAACATCTTTCAGCATAGAATCACCCTTTCTTCTTTTCCAAGGCTTTGTCTCGCCTCATTTTTCTTGCAAGAAACCAATCATCGATTCCTTTATAAGCAGGATCCCATATCATCTGTTCTCCTTTGAATCCTACTCCAGAAACCATCTTGCCTATTCTTTTGATTGCTTTCTCGACATATTCATTGGTCTTATAATCCATGTCGAAATACAGCTCGATCTTCTCACAGCCATGATTTTTCAAGAAGACAAGTTCTTCCTCCAGATTGCCGCAGGCATTCACACCAGGGATTGCAATAAAGTATTTCCCTGAAAGTTCAGAAGCAACATCTGCTTTTAGTGGTCCTTCTGTCATACACACAACTTTAGGGATGACCATTTTGCCATCTTGCCAGAAATTTCTGGTGTAATGGATCTTGTTGCAATCGCCAACAGAGACACCGTTCTTCTTGTTGATTGAAGATAGAAAGATATATCTAGTATCTCCTTTGTCCATTCGGATCTGGCAGCAGGATATCCTCATTCTTTCACCCTCATGGCTTACGATTGGAATGATAAAACCGTTGTTTGGAAGGTTAAACTCGATCTCATCGAACAGCTCATTATCTGTTGCGACATCGTATTTGACATTTCCAAATACTCCCGGAACACCTTTAACAGTGTCAGATGTTGAATTGTAAAACAGTTTGGGTATACCTTTGAAGACCTTTTCTGCAGATGGAATAGAACTGCAGGACGCATAACGACCTTTGACTGATTGGGATGACAATCCTCGTTCAATCAAATTATCATAGTGTTTTTGATTCAATTCTCCCGCATTGATCATGCGCATATAAACTGCGCTGCGGACCATTGGCGAAGCAGTCTCGATTTCTTTGGTATACACTTTTTTGATGACAGGAACAGCGCTGTCACAGAGTTCTGCATAAGCTGCATCTCTGGTTATTCCTCTTAATTTAGAATGGAGAGCGACCGCACTGCCAGACCAGTCACATGCAGGACACCTGCATACGCCTTTTGCCAGATTGATATTGAATTTCCATGTTCGATTGCACTCAGGACAGTTTCGAACTGTCGCTGAGCTTCCACGAATCCTCAAATCCTCCTCTGAATAATTAAGAGCAATGACCTTTTCCATCAAAACTTCATTACTCATATTTCTAAATCCTTTCCATTGGGATCACTGTCGAATATCGCAGTAATATGTAGGATTGTCGCTGCAGCTATTCTTAGGCTTCCAATTTCACCATGCCTTTCTAAACCTTACAAATAGATGCATAAAGATTTCGTACTCAGCATGATAAAAATTATTTTTACAATCAAACTTTTCAGCTTTCTTATCCATACGAACAAAATCTTAATTCACTGTTTGTATAACATAAAAAAAACCCATGATTTCTCAGGGGTATAAAATGATATACTTGATTTAGTGAGGTGTGAATTGATGTCCGATGTAAAAAACTATCAAAAACATTTACTTCATATTTATCAAAATTTATATTCGTCTCGTTTGCTTCCGATTGAAGCAAGAGTGAAACCCGTAAAAAAACTTGTCAACTACTTCAAAAAGAATCTAACTGAAGAAGTTGAGAAAGAAAACAAAGAAGTTCTAGAAGCGCAGCAGCTGCTGTATGAGACTCTTTCAGAAGCGATGCATTTTGAAAGTTCTTATAATCTGCTATATGCTGCTTTCAGTAAAGCAAGAGATCAGCTAAGACATGATCCAGAGCAGTTTGGCGGATTTGGCGATTTGCTAGAACAAATTCCATGCAAATCACCCGAAGAATCGATCATCTATCTTCTTTCAAAAGATGAAGCAAGCGTTGATTTTCTTGTCCGCTTGTATCTTGCAGAGCACAATGCTATCCTCCACCCTGAAGTCTTGCGCAATAATCGCAAAATGTTTGATGACCTTGACTTTTAGGTTTCTGTCTTTACTCACCATATATATTACTGAAACAGGAGAAATCGAACTCTCCTGTTTTTTTGTCTATAAACACAAAAAAGCCTCAGCTTTTCAGCCAAGGCTATAATTTATCTGCAATTTCCTTTCGTCTTCCGCCGGATTCAATCCCTACAGCTGCTTCCTCCGACTCACCTTTGTCTTTCGACTTCCTTAGGCCATCCGTTCCTCGGCTTTCACCGTCTCACTTCAACTTTCTTCCTCCGCTTCTTTCGCATTCTTTCGTTTGCGCCAGGTTTGGATTCTGACTACTCAACCTCTGTTTCTGATTTTCCCACATCTTCCTGACTCCGTCTCACAGTGACTTTATCAGTGCTCGTTCTCTTCTTTCGATTCGAACGTCTTCCCCGTTACCTTTTGCCTGATTTCTCGTGCATTCCTTCACGGTTCTGGTACTCACACTTACTGTATGTTTCTTTTTGCCCCTCCCTGATTCGCTCCCACAGCTGTTCCTCAGGTGCTTGTTTCCAGATTTCTCTTTCCACACTTTCCATTTCCCTGTAGCTTTCTTTCGTCCGCTTTCGTTCAACTTCCGGCTACTCAGCTTTCTGTTTCTTCCTTTCTGTTCTTCTCGTTTCAACCTCACAGCGGTCTTCACGATGCATCCTTTCCACTTTCGTTTTCAGGACGTCCCCGTTACCTTTTGCCTGATCTCTCATGCATCCCTTCACGGTTCTCTTACTTGGCACTACTGATGGTTTCTTTTCGTTCTACCCTGCTTCGCTCCCGCAGCGGTTCCACAGGTGATTCCCTTTTGAATTTCTTCTCTGGGACCAATGCATTGCTTTCGTTTTCTTTCGTCCACTTCCACTTTAGCATCTCACTACTCAGCTTACTGCTTCTTCCGTTCCTTTTCTTTCCAGTTTCATCTCACAGTGACTCCTCTGGTGTGCGATTTGGCTTTCACCTCATCGCTTTCCCCTTTCTCTTTGACCTGATTTCTCATGTCTTTGATCCAGGTTTTTGTACTTGGCTTCCTGTTTGTTTCCTTTCACTCTGCTCTGATTCACTCCCACAGCTGTTCCTCAGATGATTCCCTTATGCCTTCGCTTTCGGGACTTTCTGCTTCCATTCCACTTTCTTTCGTTCGTGTTCTGTCCGCTTCATGCTATTCAGCTCTCTGTGTTTTCCTTTCCACTCTTCCTAGGTTCGCCTCACAGCGGTTACCCCCAGTGCACGTCTCAGCTTTCGCTTCCTCGTTTTCCCCTTTCTTTTTGACCTGATCTCTCATGTCATTCTTCTAGGTTCTTGTACTCGGCTTCCTGTTTGTTTCCTTTCGCTCTACCCTGTTTTACTCCCACAGCCGTTTGACAGGTGATTCCTTTCGAATTTCTCCTTCAGGACGATTGCATGACTTCCGTTTTCTTTCGTCCACTTCCGTTTTAGCAATTCGCTACTCAGCTTCTGTTTCTTCCGTTCTCTTCTTCCCGGTTTTGTCTTACAGTGACTTTTCCAGTGCTTCAGTTCTTCCTTTCGGTTTCACTGTGTTCCACCTTATCTTCCATCTGGTTTCCCATATTTCTTTTCAGGCTTCTGATACTTGGCTTTCTGTTTGTTTCCTTTCATCCTTCCCGATTTCACTCCCACAGCTGTTTCACCGGTGCTTCCCTCTGTCCACTTCCTTGCGTCTGTTTCTTTGTCGGGATTGTCTGCGAACTTTCCACTTTCTTTCGTCCGTTTCATTTCGCTTCTGATTACTTGGCTTTCTGACTTTCTTTTCCCTTCTTCTCGATTTACCCTGTCAGCGGTTCAATCGAAATTTGTTTCCTCTTTAGTACAGCCTGTTGCCATGCTTTCCATTAGATTCTGGTACTCAGCATCCTGCAATTCCTTTCTCCAGCACTCTTTCGCCTCACAGCGGCTACTTTAATGCTTCAGCATTTTCCTTTCGGACTTTAGCTGATTTCCCATGGCTTGCGCTTTAGGTTCAGGTTACTTGGCATTAGGATTTTTCTCTTTCGATCTTTATCCTAGCTGTTTTTCTTGGTGTTTCCCAAGCAGCTCGCTTATAATATCAGGCAAAAATACAACTGTCAACAGTTTTTTTAACATTTTTTGGATTTTTTTAATATTTTTTGAATGAAATCGCTTTCTTTTGAACAATTCTATCCAAATCCTCTTTTTCGAAGGCGACCCATCGTTTCAGCAAGAAAAAAAGGAGCTTTATAGACTCCTTCTATAAGATAACCATTCACAATCATCACATACAGAATTCATCACCATTTCCTACAATTTACATTCTTCTGTTACCTATCGTTTGGAAAGAAGATTACTGATGAAATCAATAATGCAATGAAAGCTATTATCAACTCTTGATTCGACTCCTTGACTCCATGCGAAAACCAAAAAACAAGCACAAACGGCCAACTTATTTCAGATGTTGATTATTTTCAGATTACAAATGTATTTTTTCTTTAAATCGTTCAAATGTTTTCGGTAAAAACTGCCACTGAAGATAAGAAAGAATCCCTGGAGAAAGGACAAGAAGCTGCATCATGAAAAGGAAAAACAAGCCCGGAATCGCCAGATTCAACAGAAGCATCATTAGTGCTTCATATGGGCATTTTAAACCAAATTGGAGTGCACACAAGATTGTATTCTTCACTCCAGCTGTCAACTCTTCCGCAACAAGTACAAAACTCATTGTCATTTCAAACACAACAACCATCAAACTGATAGTGACAATTGTCATGCCTGCCATCTGGACCCAGTTCTCAGAACCTCCATAAAACAAAAGATCAAAGCACAAAACAAAAATGATTATCAGATTCATTAACCAAATAAGCGTGGATTGTTTAAAGTGTTTTTTAAACGCCGCAAAAAAACTAGTAAAGATTTTTTTCTCACCTTCACAAACGTAGCATTTCATCGCTTTGTGCATCGCCGTCATGGACGCTCCTAATGTGATGACTGGAATACTGCAGATAATCCCAAGAAATCCAAGCACTAGCATATATGTGACCTTCTCACTCCATGTCGCAAGAAAATCATTGTTTTTCTTCTTTGTCATTAGTTAGCCTCTTTTCATTACAAGATGTATTGTAACACATTTATTTTATATAAAAACAGCCCTTGCGGACTGTTTCTCTTTCTTATGCAAAGTACAATTGAATATTCACTTCTGCAACACTTCTGACCATAACCAGCATACTGCATTGAGCACTGGCTTGATCGAATGCTTCTGTCACTGCATCAATGGAATTCTTCGTCTTAATTGTTACAGCGATATCCACTGTTTCAAGTGTTGTTGGAACTGTTTGACGCTTTATTCCTGTGACTTCCAAATCACACCACTCAACATCCAAATGCAGATGATCACACAGATCCAAAAAGGTAGCATAGAAGCATCCTCCTATTGCCGTAAACGTCAGATCATAAGGACCGACACCTGTTTCTCGGTTCATTTCAATACGCTGATGATTGATCTGTGTTACTCCGTGAAATCCATTTTCAAAATGAAGTTTCATGGGCTAGCCTTTCAGATAATGGAATACACTCTGTGCTGCGATTGCGCCATCATTTGTTGCGGTAACAACCTGACGCAGTGTCTTATGGATAACATCTCCAGCAGCATAAATTCCTGGTACCTTAGTTGACATGCTTTCGTCTGTCAAAATGTAGCGCTGCGCATCCAGAATATCCAAATGAGAAACAAAAGCAGTTCCTGGATCTTGGCCAATGTATGGGAATACTGCTTTCACATTCAGTGTCATCTGTTCTTCTGAATCCACATTTTTCAAAACAATTCCTGAAACTTTGCCGTTTTCTCCAACAACTTCTACAGGGACATGTTTTTTAATCACATTGATTTTTTCATTTTCAGCAAGCTGCTGTTGAACGATTTCATCTGCACGGAAGACATCACGACGAATCACAATGTGAACCTTTTTAGCAAACTGTGTTAAATACATCGCTTCTTCCAGCGCTGCATTGCCTCCACCAATGACTGCTACCTCATCACCCTTGAAGAAAGCTCCGTCACACACCGCACAGTAAGAAACTCCCTGTCCAGTGTATCTCTGTTCTCCAGGGATGTTCAAAAGACGTTCATCACGTCCAGTTGCAATGATAACAGCACGTGCAGTCACACTTGTACCATCTGCAAGCATGATTTCTTTGATTTCACCTAAATCATTCAGTTTGACAACATCTCCATAAAGATATTCTGCGCCAAAAGCTGTACTGTGCTCAAACATTTTCAAGGCCAAATCTGGTCCTCCGCTAGTTACAAACCCAGGATAGTTGGAAATCTCGTTGGTTTTAACCAATTTTCCTCCAGGTGCTCCTTTTTCCAGCATTGCAGTTTTCAAACCTGCACGAGATGCATAGACAGCTGCAGTCATTCCTGCAGGACCAGCCCCCAAAATCACTACATCATATTGTGCGTCCATGAATGTTCCTCCTTCACAATTTCAACTATTTCAATCAGATCTTTTATCACACGATTTGGATGTTCATCCATCATCGCCTGCCTTCTTTCCGGCATAAACAGATATCCTATAGTAAATGCCCCTGCATTTTTCCCTGCCTGAATGTCCGTCAGAGAATCTCCTACATAAATCAGAGAATCGTGACCAATACCAAGCTGACTGCAGGCTTTAAAGATACCTTCTGGATCAGGCTTGCTTTTTGTCACGTGATTTTCTGCAACGATAACATCAAAATACTTAGTCATGTCATTGATATCCAGGCCAAGTCGTGTTACATCTTCCACTTTCGTTGTTACAATGCCTAGTTTGTATCCCTGATTCTTCAATTCTTCAAGCATTTCCTTAGCGTTTTTCATTGGAAAAACTGTTTCAGGATGAATAGCCTTGTTGATTGTACGATATTCTTCCACTAAAGCATCCACATCCTGATCAGGGAAGTATATTTTCATCATTTTGCGCAATGGCGGACCAAGGACAGACAACTGCTTTTCACGATCAAATTCTACTGTAGGTGCATACTTTTCAAATAAACGACGATAGCTTTCTAAAATCGCTGGCTCTGTATTCAACAGTGTACCATCCAAATCAAACAGGATAACAGGCTTAGCATCCTTGAACAGCTTTCTAAACACTCCAAGAGTTCCTAAGACACCTACAATCAAAAATGCAATGGAAGTCAACTGAGCCATGCGCAATGAACCAAACATCAGTGAATCAGTACGCAAACCTTCAATAAAGAAACGAGTTACACCATACCACATCAGATAGGCATACACCATATCTCCACGCTTTGGCTTAGATACCTTTCGATAGACGAAATAAATTAATATCCACCCAATAAAATTGCAGGCACTCTCAAAGAAGAAAGTTGGCATGCGGTACGCACCATCAATAAACATTCTATCCGCAATAAAATCTGGCCAATGGGCATAAAAACTTTCAGAAACAATACCGCCATACGCTTCCTGATTCATGAAATTCCCCCATCTTCCAAATGTCTGACACAGCAGCATGTGAGGAAGAATGCAGTCACCTGTACGGAAATAATTCATTTTGTGTTTCCAGCAATACCATCCAACAAACAAAGCTCCGCCAACCAACGAGCCTTGAATTGCCAATCCACCTTCCCAAATCTTTATCAAATTGATTGGATTTGAAAAATAATAATCAAAATTGTAGAACACACAATACCACAAGCGTGCTCCAATAATCCCAAAGAAGAATGCTCCCATGAACAAATCTTCAATGGTTTCGTTTGAATATCCATTCTTTTTAAGATCCCTTGCAGCAAAAGCACAGCCAAAAATACCGCCAATTAAAATAAATACAGCATACCAGGCAATCGCAAAGGGACCAATTTGCACAAATATGCGTGAGCTAGGAAAAAATTCCATTTTTATTCACCACCTAATTGTTTGAGCTTATTCTGTTTTTCAATATGCTCATAAACTTTTTGTTCAAATTCTTTTGAACTATTAAATCCTTTTTCCTTCAATCGGAAATTTGTAACAACAGCTTCTATCAGAACCCCCATGTTTCGACCTTCTTTAACCGGCAAAACAACTTCTGGGATGTTCAAATCCAAAATCGGATAAAAAAGCTCTTCTTCATTTCCAACACGTTTATACTCTTTTCCCTTGATGAATTTTTCCAGATGAATTACAAGATGAATATCTGTTTTTTCAAGAAGAGATGAACCGCCAAACATTTTTGCTACATCAATGATACCTATTCCACGAATTTCCAGCATGCCTCCCAAAAGTTCAGGTGCCTTCCCAATAATATGATTGTGAACTCTTGCGACATCCACTCTGTCATCCGCAACCAAAAGATGTCCACGGCGTATAAGTTCCAGAGCAATTTCTGATTTCCCCATGCCGCTTTCGCCGACAATCAATACACCTTTGCCATAAACATTCATCAAAACACCATGCAATGTGTCCTGAGGTGCAAGTTTTTCATCCAAAAAGGTAATTAAATCTGTCATCACTCGAAATGTCGGCTGAGGACTGCGAAGCACTGGAAAATTACGCTTTTCAGCAACTTCTCTTAATGTTTTCGGACATTCCCTATTCATTGTCAAAATCAAAGCAGGGGTAAATCCATCCAAAATATTTTCAAAACGTTCTTTCTGTGTTTTTTCATCCAGTGTCGCCAGATAAGACTCTTCTTTTGCACCAATAATCAAGACTCGACGAGGTTCAGTATGTTCAAAAAATCCCGTCAGTTCAAGTCCAGGACGATTCACATCAGGGACAACAACCCAGCGCTTGAGAGAATCTTTGTCACCAACAAGATGCTCATATCCAAAATGCTCCACAATTTCCTGTATCGTTACTCGACCTTCAAATTCCAAGCTGTTCACCCCTTCCTTAATGTTTCCTTCAAGTATTTTCCTGTCCAGCTGGCTTCACACTCTGCCACCTTTTCAGGGGTTCCTGAGATCACAACTGTTCCACCCTTATCTCCACCTTCAGGCCCCATATCAACAATGTAATCGGCACATTTGATTACATCTAAATTATGCTCAATCACAATCACTGTATCGCCATTGTCCACGATGCGCTGAAGCACCTGAAGCAGCTTCTTTACATCATGAGTATGAAGGCCTGTAGTTGGCTCATCCAAAATAAAGACTGTTTTTCCAGTTGC
The DNA here is from genome assembly GCA_017397025.1 of Erysipelotrichaceae bacterium. Classification (GTDB taxonomy): domain Bacteria; phylum Bacillota_I; class Bacilli_A; order Erysipelotrichales; family Erysipelotrichaceae; genus RGIG1896. The sequence goes on from JAFQKG010000183.1 coordinate 19,113, forward strand.
CTTGCGCTGAAGTTCACTGGCCAACTTAACACGCTGTGCCTCTCCGCCAGACAAAGTCGTTGAAGATTGCCCTAGTTTAATATAGTCAAGACCTACATCATGCAATGTCTGCAGTTTTGATTTGATTTTATGAATACCACTAAAGAATTCTAGTGATTCTTCCACAGTCATTTCAAGCACATCATAAATGTTCTTGCCTTTGTAAGTCACTTGAAGTGTCTCTTCATTGTAGCGCTTACCTTCGCACTCTTCACAAGGAACATACACATCAGGCAAAAAGTTCATTGAGATACGCTTGACTCCATCTCCCTGGCAGCGTTCACAGCGCCCGCCCTTGACATTAAAGCTGAAACGTCCTTTATCATAGCCTCGAAGCTTTGCCTCTGGAGTCAGTGCAAACAAATCACGTATATCATCAAATACACCAGTATATGTGACAGGATTTGAACGTGGCGTACGTCCAATAGGATCCTGAGAGATCTCAATGACTTTGTCAACCTGATCAAGACCCTGAATTTCTTTGTGTGCACCTGGTTTCACGCGCACTCGTCCTAGTGAATGCTGAACAGCCTTGCATAATATTTCATTGACCAAAGAACTCTTTCCGCTTCCCGAAACACCTGTTACTACATTGAAAGAACCCAGCGGGAACGTCACATTGATATTTTTCAGATTGTTTTCTTTTGCACCAATGATTTTGATTTTTTGACCATTGCCTTTTCTTCTTTTCGCAGGGATGCCAATTTTTTTACGTCCCGATAAATACTGACCAGTGATAGACTTTTCACACTGCATGACTGTTTCAGGAGTTCCTGCCACTATCACTTCACCGCCATGCACACCAGCACCAGGGCCAATATCAACAATAAAATCAGATTCCATCATTGTTTCTTCATCATGCTCGACAACAATCAAACTATTGCCTAGATCTCTCATATTTTTAAGTGTTTGAATCAATCGCGCATTATCACGCTGATGAAGACCAATCGATGGTTCATCAAGCACATACAGTACGCCTGTCAAATGAGAACCAATCTGTGTTGCCAATCGAATACGCTGTGCCTCTCCTCCTGATAAAGATCCAGCTAAGCGATCCAATGTCAAATATTCCAAACCAACATCCTTCAAAAACGTCAATCGATTCAAGATTTCCTGCGTTACTAGACGAGCAATTTCAGCCTTCATTGGGTCAAGTTCTAGATTTTCCATGTATTTAATGGCTTGAACAACAGACATCTGTGTCCATTCATGAATATTCTTCGTTCCAACACGTACACTCAAAGCCATTTCATTCAAACGCTTCCCATGACACTTTGGACATTTATGCTCTGCCATGAAGCTGGCATACCATTCTTTAGACATCGCTGATGTTGTTTCCAAGTAACGGCGTTCAATCATATTCACAACACCATCCAGATATTGATTTCGCACATACTGATTGCCTGTTCTTGTGGTAATGGAATAGGCAACGGGTTCAGAGGTTCCATAAAGCACGATATTCAAATTCTTTTCTGGGATTTGATTGATTGGCATATCCAAGTCCACTTTGGCATAATTGCACAAAACAACAAACTTCTGCCAATCCATGTTTTCAGAATCTACCTGATTTTTGTAGTATCGAATTCCCCCCTGACGAATAGACAAATTTCTATCTGGCATCAAATAGTCCAAATCGACACTCATCACAGAGCCTAAACCTTTGCAATGGTCACATGCCCCTAAAGGAGAATTGAATGAAAAAAGACGAGGCTCCAGTGCAGGAAGTGAAAACCCGCATTCCACACAGGAATAATTGCTTGAAAAAAGAATTTCTTCTTCGCTCGCTTTTAATAAGCACAGACCATTGGCCAGTTTCAATGAATTTTCAATAGAATCATGCAGTCGAGAACGAGAGTTCTCATTCTTCTTGATGCGGTCAATTACAATGTCCAGATTGTGCTTTTTGTTTTTATCCAGAACGATATCTTCCTCTAAAAGCCTCATTTCTCCATCTACATAAATACGCAGATAACCATCTTTTCTAAGTTTTTCAAAATAGTCCTTAAATGTACCCTTTTGATTGCGAGTGACTGGAGCCAGCACTTCTAAGCGAGTTCCATCCTCAAAAGACATGGCACGATTGACCATCTGAACAATGGTCTGACTTTCAATCGGTGTATTGTGAACAGGGCAATAAGGAGTTCCTACGCGTGCATACAGCAAACGCAGATAATCATAAATTTCTGTCACTGTTCCTACTGTTGAGCGAGGGTTGTTGCTGGTGGTTTTCTGATCAATCGAAATAGACGGACTCAGCCCTTCAATCATTTCAACATCAGGTTTTTCTACTCCACCTAAAAACTGTCGTGCATACGCACTCAAAGATTCGACATATCGTCTTTGTCCCTCAGCATAAATCGTATCAAACGCAAGCGAGGTCTTCCCCGATCCAGATAAGCCGGTCATAATAACCAACTGATTTCTAGGAATCTCAAGATCTATATTTTTCAAATTGTTTTCTTTTGCACCTTTAATTACAATTTTATCCTGATTCATACATTTCGCACTCCATCAATTCTGTATCATATTATACCAACTTTTTCCTCCGATATACAATCAGACGCTTTTTTAAGTCATACTTTTTCATCAGATTGTCACTTTGTTGAATCAGCATATGACATATATGAAATCATTTTCATCCACAAACTGAAAGAAGGCCCTTGTCGGCCTTCTTTCATAGTTAAGGGGATAGAATGTCTGAAGTCATCAGGGAAAATGACTTCCTTGCAAGCTTATGATGTCCTTGCACGAATAGATTACTTCATTTCTATCGGAATAATTTCGTTCTCTGATGTGAAATTATGTTAAAGCACAACTTTTATAATTTCTCCGTCTGCGCTTTCAACATGAACCAATTCCAGTCCTTTATACTCTTTCGCTATTTTTGCAAGTTCTTTTAAAAACGCATCCCATGTCTTCTGATCAATGTTGGCAAATTGTGGCATTTTTTCAATTCCCTTGGCAATCAAATTTCTTGTAAATATTGAATCAATCATCCAATTAGGAATAGGAATCGTCAAATCTCTGTTTTCTGCATGTATCGTAATTTTCATGACTATTCCACAAAAATCTCAATATGATCCCCATCAGCACTGTCTACTTCAACGAGTTTGCCGACAAGTCCCTGATCAACTAAAGCAATCAAAGCATCCAAGTCGATGGTTTTCAACACATCTGTGCCACCAACTTCAGGCATACTCATTCCCATCATGACCCCTGCTTTGACAAGAGCCATAGGCAGATTTACTTTGACTTTATCGCCATCCACACTGTTCACCAGTATCTTCAGCATCATCTGTTCAACCGGTTTTCTAAATTTTTCTTCAACAATAACAGGAGAATTCATATTTTCTTTCTGTTTCAGCAGTTCATCCAATGATACATGAAACAAATCGGAAATCTCTATCAAAATTGGAAGATCAGGAATGCTTAAATCATTTTCCCATTTAGATACTGCTTGTGAAGTCACATTCAGCTTTGCAGCTAGACCCTCTTGTGTTAACTCATGCAGTTTGCGTAGCTCACTGATTTTCTTTCCTAATGTTTTCATCGAATAACCTCATTTCTTAATTTTTGTCTTGTCATTTCATGTTTCAGCATAACATGGTTTCTTTCTTCAGGATAGTAAAACCTGCAGATTCTTTTTTTCATCTTCATGCCTCCTTTTGACACTTTCATTTTATCCACAATGTTATAGAAGAACCATCGACACTTCGTTGTTTTACTCATCCTATTAGTTGATTTTCTCTCAACTGTAAGTTGAATTGCTTGTTTTCTGTTTAAAAACCAAAAAGACAGCCATTTGGCTGTCTTGAATCTTTGTATATAAATCGATGAGTGCTTTCTTTAGCTCATGTACTTTCATTGCTGTGTACCTCATCGAAGGCTCAGTTAATATATCATTTGAAAATCCTTTTGTAAAGCACTTTTTTAACATTTTTTACCTGCAATCGGTTACAATCAAAAAAATAATTACATCATTTATTGCCAAACGTATTTCAGCCATCATTTATCTTATTTCATTTTCTAGGTACTGCAAATATTCTTGGCATTCTATCATCTTTGTTTTCATTGTACTAAGAGAAAAGAGGCATTTTGCTTCTAGTTAAAATAATCAAGAATGAAATGCATCACGATTTTCATTCCTGTTTCAAGTGATGAAATATCCACCTTTTCTTCACGAGTATGGGCCCCTATGCCTTCATAGCCCCCAAAGCAGCATCCTGCAACTCCATACGCAAAACAAATATTACAGTCTGTACTTCCTGATCTTAATGCAGGCACTTTCTTAGTATGCGCTTCAATGACAGAAGAAACATGATCAATCACCTGTTTCATCTCATTAGGATCTACATTTCCCATGCATGGTCTTTCACCAAGCACTTGAACATCAATTTCTACACCCATCTTCCGATATGCAGAAATCATGGCATCAAAGAACTGCTTCATTTCATCTAGGTCAGTTCTGTCATCACTGCGATATTCAAACAGAAACTTCACCTCCTGCGCTATCGTGTTGACTGATGTTCCTCCTTGAATCATTCCCACGTTATATGTGCTTTTCCCTCGTGCTGGCACTTTATAATCATAGAGCGAAGATATTAGACTCGAAGCCACCGCAATCGCATTTCGATTACCAAAAGCACCATAAGAGTGCCCACCTTCAGTCTTTAGAGTCACTTCATAACGAGTTGACCCTACGGCCTTCGTTACCAATGCCTTATATCCACCATCAAACGAATAGAATTCTTTTATTCTATCTGCATAACTATTCATTAAATAGCGGCTTCCTTCTAAGTTTCCCAAGCCCTCTTCACAGCTATTAAAGACAATCAAACATCCTTTTGGGCATTCAAGTTGATGTTCGATGATATATTTCGCTATCAACATCAACTCTGCTACATTAGTTGTATCATCTCCTACACCTGGTGCACATAGCCATCCATCTTTTTCAACGCACTCAAAACCTGTTTCATCAGGAAAAACAGTATCTATATGTGCCATAAACACAGTTAACTGATCTTTTCCCTCTGTATTCACAGGCAAAATCACATTGAATTTTTCATCAATGAGAGCTTCTGCTCCAATTTTACTAAACCAGTCACGAATATACTCAGCCTTCTTCTTCTCACAATGTGAAAAAGACGGAATTGCGCATAAATCCTTAATCAATTGAATCAATTCAGTTTGTGAGTTTTCCACATAAGTCAAAGCATGTTCAAGATTTTTCATAAGTAATCACCCAAATCATCATACACCAAAAACAAAGAAAAAGCCCAGTAATCTGGACTTATTTCTGATATTTACTAAGTTTGACATCCTGTATCATGATGAATTGAACATTTTCATGATCATAAAGCTCTAGCGCATCTTTCAAAGAGGCATAGATTCTCATCCCTCTTACCTGTACACCATTTTCTTCTACATCTGCAATAATCTTCATCAAATCATCACGACACCATGTGACATTGTTGTTTACTAAAAGTTTCATACATGATAAGTAATGGTTTTCAAGTTCTTTACTTGTATAATCGGGCAAAGTTCTCCATAAATTATTAGACGGTAAAAACGCACTATCTTCATTTAATGTTAAAGATGGATAATTTGTCCATGTATCCCAGCTCATTTTCGCCCAATAAGTGTTTCCTTCATACAGATTGAATCCATATGGCCTATCCCAATTTTCTTCTGAAGACTCTATATTATTGCAATGTGTCACAGCATAAATGACTCTTGAATCCATATGATTTTTTTGGTACTCCAAGAGTTCATCTATTGAAACAGCTTCATGAAACATCACATCCAAAGAAACTATAGATGTTTCTGGTAAAGATTCTATTTCGTCATGCATATCAATACCATCTTCAAAAAACGAATTCTGTATTAAAGCATTTTGAAATATTCTTCCATTCTCAAGATAAGAATACTCCCCAATAACGAAATCAGATTCACTGATTTTAATTTTTACAATTTCATCATTCCCATATGAATATGAAATTTCAAACAAGTCCGTCATCCACGCTGAAAACTGATAAATCCCCGGTTCCAATTTTTCAATACCTGAAATAGAATTTTGTCCTTTTGATAAAACTTTTCCTGGATAAAACAAAGTAGTATACGCATGTGCATAGATAAATGCATTCATTTCCTCAATTTGCTCCTGAGTCCATCCTTCTATTCCTCTTCCTCCAAGAGTCATTTCCAATTCATCCAAATGAAAAGCATTCTTATCTTCAAGGTAATTCTGATATTTGCGAACTCCTGCAATACACGCTGCGGTGATTAACACAACAACAAGTGAAACAATCAATGATCTTCTCAAAATCTTCTCATTCATCTTCTTGTTGATGATTTTTTCAGTTCTTTTGATTTCCTCTTCATTCATTGTCATTTCTTCATTCAAAAGTTCATCCAATCTCTTTTCTTCCATTTTAAATTTCCTTTCTAGCTTTTTCTTTCAGCTTGTTTTTTGCACGATTTCGTATCACACGCAGATATTCCGCTTTTATGCTCAATTGGGAAGCAATCTGTTCATCTTTTAACCCAGAGGTCAATGTCAGAAGCAGCACATTTCTTTCCAATTCGGGCAATCTATAAATTTCCTGATACATCCATTTTCTTTCTTCTTCAAAAATCCATTTTTGTATCAAGCTATTTGGGTCAGCGATACTCTCCAGCAATTCCCGTTCTGGATAAACTACCCTTTTTTTCTTTCTGACTTCATCAACAAACAAATTCCTCAAAACCCGAAACAGCCATGCCCTTAAATCTGTTTTTCCATCGTAGGACAAAAATGCACGAACCATTGTATCTGCCACTAAATCTTCTGCATCCGCTTTATGCTTTGTCAAAGAGAGTGCATAAAACATCAGGGGACGATAATACAAATGATATATTTTTTCAAATTCTTCGTTTCTCATAAGTCCCCCTTTCACTAAATCAACGTTTAATTTTTCTAATCATAACATTTTTTGTAAAAATTAAAAAAGGAACTCTTTTGAGTTCCTTGCTTATCTAAGATGGTGCGGATGACAGGACTTGAACCTGCACGCTTTTAAGGGCATATGAACCTGAATCATACGTGTCTGCCAATTTCACCACATCCGCATTTGATGTTGCTTATATATTAAACAACATTTATAAATAGAAATCAAGAGTTTTTTTCATCTTTTTCTCTATTTATTGATTATTTGTCCACGCTTTACTGATGATCCACAAGTAAACCGAATACGTTCTTCCTGAATAGGTTCGGTAATAATCATCATGCAAGTTACATCATATCCAGCGTCTTTGACTAATTCCAAATTCACTTCAATAAGCTTCTGGCCAGCTTTTACTTTTTCACCTTGCTTAGCCAACACCTTAAACCCTTTTCCTTTTAATCTTACAGTGTCAATACCAATATGAACTAAAATTCCCATTCCATTTTCACATCGAACTGCAAATGCATGACCTGTAGGATACATGACTTCCAAAGTTCCGTTAGATGGAGAGCATACAATACCATCATAAAGATTAAAAGCCAATGTTTGCCCCATCATTTCTTGTGCAAACATGACATCACTTACAGTTTCAACTGGAACAACATCAGCATTTCCCAGCGAAACTATATCATCATTCTGATAAATTGTTTCCTTTTTCAAAAAACGATCAAACAATCCCATAGAATCCTCCTGATTATTTATGATTTTAATAAAGAGAAAGGGGTTTTTCAACCCCTTTACAAATTCATGAATTATGCTTCAGCTTTCTTGCCCAAAAGGTAAGTAGCAACAAATGCAATCGCAGTAGCAAGTACCATAACTGCCATAGAAACCATGAAATTATAAGAGCCGCCACCCATTTCAGCTGGAGTAATATAAGCTGCAAATGAGATAAATCCTGGAGTAGAGATTACATACTGAGTCATACCAAGAAGACCACCGATGAATCCTCCAAGACCTCCGCCAATCATTGCACCAATCAAAGGATAGCGCTTCACAAACAGAACACCATAAACTCCTGGTTCTGTAATACCGCAAAGTGCTGTAATACCAGCACCAGCTGCAACCTGTTTTTCTTCTGCTTTCTTTGCAATCAGAGCTACCGCCAAGCAAGCACCGCCAACAGCCACATTTGCAGGAGCCATACCAGCACATACCAATGGGTCAGATCCTACTGCTGCAAGTAATGCAAAGCATACTGGATACAAAGCGTTATTCATACCGAAGAATACAAACCAGCAAGTAAATGCACCCATGAATGCTACTGAAATTGCTGGGAATGCATTGTAAACTGCATAGATTGCATCAGCCAAAACAGTACCCACAGTATTCCCAATAGGACCCAAAACAATCAAAGTCACTGGAACTGTAATCAGCATTGTGAACAAAGGAACAAAGATTGTACGCATTGCTACTGGCAAAGTTCTCTGGAAGAAACGATAAACAACAGACATGAACAGAACTCCCAGAATAATTGGGAAAATGTTCGCATTGTATCCAATTGCCTGGATAGGGATGCCAAAGAAATCAAGTCCTGCTACACCATTGATACCGCTATACAGCAGAATACATGCAAGGAATGCACCTAAATAACCATTTGATTTCAAACGATTTGCAGCAGAGAAACCAACAAATACAGGCAGGAAGAAGAATGTTGCCTGGTTGATTGCATAAATCACTTGATAAGTTCCAGAATCAGATGTTACACCTGCAAAAGTAGTTAACAAAGTTAATACAGCACCAGTTAACCCTCCGGCAACTAGAACTGGAATAACTGGAGAGAGAGTTCCGCCAATGAATGACAAAGTAGCTTCTACCCATTTACCTTTCACTGCACTGTCCTGTTTCAAAGCTTCTGCATCTTCAACTGAGCCGCCTGCTTTGATGCCTTCATGTTTTGTCACTTCTTCATAAACATTAGGTACGTCCTGTCCAATAACATACTGATATTCACCGTTTTGAACAATCAAATTCATCACACCAGGAATCTTCTTTGCTTCATCTTCATTCAGCTTAGAATTGTCCCTCAACTGAACGCGCAGACGTGTCATACAATGAGAAACATTAGCGATATTGGATTCACCACCGCAATTTTTGATGATGTCGTTTGCAATTTTAGCATAATCTTTCTTTGCCATCTTATTTCATTTCCTTTCCCCAATCAGTACCATTGGATTTAATCAGTCTGGAATACCAGTAGAAGGATTCTTTCTTAATTCTTCTCAAATCTCTTAAATCATCATCTGTACGATTGACAAACACTAATCCATAGCGTTTTGCCATTCCATTTCCAGTTGATAATAAATCTGTAAAAGACCATGGATTGAACCCAAAGACTTCAACACCATCCTGAATTGCCAAACCGACGTTATATGCATATTCTCTCAGATATTCAATTCTTTCTGGATCATGAATTTCCCCATTTTCATCTACATCTTCATGTGCTCCATAACCCGCTTCAGTAATTACCATTGGCAGATGATACAAGTTCCACATGTATCTTAATGAATATCTCATGCAGACAGGATCAATATGCCAGTCCCAATCTGTCACTTCTACAAATGGATTTCTTGCCAGTGCATATTCACCAGGGAAATTTGGATAAGTAAAATCACCCTTAATTCCTGATTTATTCAGTCCAATTTCCTGCTTGAAAGTTGGATCAGGCCACTTTCCAACATCTGAGCGATAGCAGTTGACCGCAATAAAGTCAATTTTTGCTTCTTTCATGAATTCCATATCACCAGGGAGTATCTTTGGATCAATTTTATTTTCTTTCCAATAACTTTGAACAAATGTTGAATATTCTCTGTAATAATAGAAGTCATTCCAAATTTTCTGAGTCAGTTCTTCTGCATTCAGTGCACCAATCTGATCTTCAGGCTTGCAAGTTTCTGGATAAATCGGAACATAGCCAGGAACTGGTCCAATCTTACCGTCTTCAACCATTTCATGACATGCAACAACTGCTTTGGCATGGCACATGTTCATGATGTGATTAACCTGCCACTTTTCTTCAAACCAGTTTTTGCTTCCCTTAGATACACCAAGCCAGTCACCATAAATGATCTGCATGTTCTGTTCATTGATGGACAGCCAATACTTAACACGGTCTCCAAAATGTTCAAAGCACACACGACAGTAATAATCAAATTCATCAATAATTCCTCGATCATACCAGCCGCCGTACTTTTCATCAACCCATACTGGCATATCATAATGATACAAAGTAACAATTGGTGTAATTCCTGCTGCAACTAACTCATTGATCAAATTATTGTAAAATTCAATCCCCTTAGGGTTGACCTTTCTATCTGCTGCAGGAATAATTCTTGACCATGACAAAGAGAAGCGATAGCTTGTAAAACCGCATTCCTTCATCAAAGCCACATCTTCTTTATAATGATGATAATGATCCGATGCTACAGAATTGTCTGCATACGGCTTTTTCGTTTGTGAGTTCAAGTCAATGATTGCAGGAGTTCTTCCACCTGCATCTGTTCCGCCTTCAACCTGCCAAGCCGCACTGCTTGCGCCCCATAAGAATCCATCAGGAAACTTAGGGTTTTGCGAATACTTCATAATAATTCCCCTTTCTATGCGTTATATGTAACCGCTTACTTATATTTTAAAGGGTCCACATTCTATATTTGGTTCCAAATTAAGAAACAAAAAGACTGTGATTATCACAGTCTACAATGTTCCATATTTTCTTAAATACGTGCTGTAAAGCAAATCGAAGAAGAAACAAATTCCATATTCCGAATAAACGCTCTTCAAATTCGTATAATCATCTCTACTAAGATGATACACTTCCTCATAAGTATCTTGTATATCTTTTCGATGTGAGGACGTAACAAGCGCTTTATATGCATGAATTGTACGAAGAATTTCATCTTGATGCGAAGCATAAATGCCCTTAGCAGAAACAACCATCACAAAGCTGTCTTTATCCAATTTTTTTAAGATGTCCATCTGCAAGTCATCTTCTTCGAAATGATCACAGAAGATACGTACAATTTTACCACTCAGCACAAGAGGACGCTGAAATTTTTGAAGATAAGATTTTTCAGAATATGATGAAATCAAAATAACTTCTTTTGAATCATGAATGCGCGTAGCTAGTCGATCCAGAATGTCTTTGGTAATTTGCTGATTCAAATCAACTATCATTTTCATCATTTCAAGCTGCATATAAACTACAAAGTCTTCTCTTCCTGCCAGCTGCATGAAATATTCGTACTGTGTACTTACCTTGCTGAAATCTGATTTCATATCCTTAAAATTATGATATCCCAGCTTTTGACAAAAGCGATGAATACTGCTTCGTGAAACAAGACAGCTATCCGCAATATCATACACACTCAACTCACTAATTTGATGATAATTATCAAGAAAAAAACGTGCCAATACAGTATCTGGCGAAGTTTGAGCATCATTGTTTAAAATAGTGCACAAGTCACTAATCAAACTTAATTCTATCTTTTTCTTTTTTTCATTCATCATACTTCTGTACTTCCCAACTTCATTATATGCCTATTCAAATCGCTTGTCAGGAGTATCCCAACAATAATAAATCCATACAACTATTAATTATACATCATTATTTATATCATTTTAGTACCAGTTTTTGAAACAGCATCAAGTTTAAAAGCGGGAATGATGATTCCCGCTTCTAAAATCCAAATAATGAATGAAAGAATTATTTATAATCTCCGTTGATTCGTTTAACTGCAAGCCAAGCTTCGCTTGTACAATTAGCTAGTTTACGTCCTCTTACCGCATCACCAATGACATGTGTTTCAACGCCTTCAAGCTGTAAGCTTTCAACTACATCTTTACGAGATGCAAGTCCAAGAGCGGCAACGGCTGTATCACATGCTACTTCCTTGACTTCGCCATCCTGTTCAACAATCAAAGCACCATCTTTGATTTCTTTTACAGTAGTATTGATCATTGTCTTAACTCCAGCTGCAGTCAACTCTGTATTCAATGCAATCTGAGAGAGTGGTTCATCTTCCAATGCAATGCCATTTCTCATTTCAACAATTGTAACATCCTTGCCTGCCTGACCAAGCATCAAAGCAGTTTCAGTTCCTACTAATCCACCACCGATGATTGCAATCTTACCTTCTGCCTTAGTAAGATCCATGATCACTTCTTTAGCAGTGAGAGTCTTTTCAATGCCCAGAATCTTAGGAACTACATATTCAGAACCTACTGCGATAATGAGTGCATCAGGGTTGAGTGCTTCAACAGTTTCCTTTGTTGCAGGAGTATTCAAGCGAACATCTACATTGGATTTTGAAAGCTGAGTTTTTGCCCAATTCAGAACGCCGCGTGCAGCAGATTTAAAGTGAGCTTCAGTTGCTTCAATGAAATGTCCTCCTAATTCGCCAGTTGCTTCCAACAAAGTAACCTTATGTCCATGCAGATCTGCAACTCGTGCTGCTTCCATACCAGCCATACCGCCTCCAACAACAACGACATGTTTAGGCTCAGCAACCTTATATGGCTTGAATTCTTTTTCACGACCTGCTTGTGCATTCACTTCACAACGAATTGGATGTCCTGCAAAGAATGAAGTAATGCATCCTTCATGTCCTCTCATACATGGGCGAACATCTTCCAAACGTCCTTCTTTTACCTTATTGGCAAGATATGGATCTGCAATCAGTGGACGGCCAAATGCCACTAAGTCACAATCATCATTCTGAAGTGCTTTTTCAGCCAGTTCAGGATTCAATGCATTGACAGTAATTACTTTTGCTTTTGTTACAACTTTCTTAATTGCACTTGCTAAATCAACAATTGCTCCTTCTGGTCGATACATAGGAGAAATCATCCAGTTTGCCATTGTTTCATAGTTACCAACAGATACATGAATGTAGTCCACTTCATCCTCAACTGCTAATCCAATAGCACAAGTGTCTTCACTTGTCAGACCACCATCTACATATTCATGTCCACTGATTCTCAATCCTACCAAGAATTCGTAGCCAACTTTTTCTCTCACTTTACGAAGGATATTCTTCAAGAAAGTCATTCGTTTTTCGCGAGTTCCCCCATATTCGTCTGTTCTCAAATTTGTATATGGACTTAAGAAACTGCAAATGAGATATCCATGAGCACCATGAATTTCAACACCATCAAATCCAGCACATTTTGCACGGAATGCTGCAGCTGCAAATGCATCTTCAATTTCCTGAATTTCTTCAACTTCAAGAGCTCTTGGCATTCTTCCTACAAATCCGCTTGGTTTTGCGCTTGGCCCTACGCATTCCATTCCAGGAACTGCTGCACCGCTTGCCTGAATACCGCCATGAGAAAGCTGTAAAATTGCTACTGCACCATTTTCTTTAATTGCCTGTGCCAGATAGAATTTACCTGCAATCAGATGATCTGTATTCAATCCGCTTGATGAAATCGAAGAACGTGATGCTTTAGAATCGACAAATGTGTTTTCAACGATAATTGCGGCAGTACCACCTTTTGCACGTTCTGCATAATAGTCACACATTTGCTGAGTAGTATCACCAATAGGTGTGCACAATCGTGTTTCCATTGGTGCCATGACAATACGATTTTTGAATGTGTAGCTTCCTACTTGAATAGGTTCCATCAATTTACAAGTACTCATATTTTCCCTCCTTTTTCAGTTTATAAGCCTTGTGTCAAGAAAATTATAGAATTCTGTAGAATTCATCGCAAGAATTTCCCATTATTCTCATAAAACTGAGAATTTATATGTTAATTTTCTCACAATATGATATCATATGTTCAATATGGAGGGCATTTTATGAAACAGCACAAAGCAATTTATCAAGCATGGAATAAATATGTTGCTCATTCAACTCCTATCCCCAATCATATTGACGGTGTACGTGATGAAATTACTGCTTCTTGGAAACGCAGCAAAGCAAAAATTGATCCTTTTCAAACACAAATGAAATTCGCTTCAAAAGAAGTATTGGAACAAAAGCTCCAAGAAAATACGCTTTTGATTCAAATTGCTTATCCTTATTTAGTTGAATTCTATCGACATCTTCAGTCCAATGATTATCAGATTGTCTTAACTGACTCTGAAGGCTGCCAGCTGAAAAGAATTTCGCAAAATTCACAGCAGGATCAAATGGCAAAAGAAATTCAGCTGTTTGATGGCTGTCTATTCTCTGAAAGTTCTGTTGGCACAAATGGAGTAGGTGTCTGTCTTGAACTTCAAAAGCCTGTTATGGTATTAGGTTCAGAACATTATCTGAAGATGTACCACAATGTTGCCTGCTACAGTTCTCCTATTTATGATTCTACTCATCATTTAATTGGCTGTATCCTTATTACTGGCCCTTTAGACTCTTATAATCCAATGATTATGGGTATGTTAAGCGCAGCTGTTGCTGGAATCGAGAAAGAATTTGAACTCACCTCTGCACACCTTTTACTAACCAGTACAATGGACTCTTTTAACAAAGCAATTCTTATTCTGGATCATAACAGCAAGATTCTTCACTACAATCAAGTGTTGATTCAACTATTAAAGTTGAAACAAACAGATCTGACTGGACTTTATCTTCATGATTTGATTGATGTGAATTCGCTCCCATCAATACTCAAAAATGCAGAGAATGAGATTGAGAACTACGAATGTATCATCAACAATATAGATAATGAACAACTTGAATTAAGTGTTACAGTCAAACCTCAATCGATGAATACAACGTTGATTCTGATCGAGTCTCAAAACGATGTGCACCGCTTGGCAAATCAACTGGCGGGATTTAAGGCTGTTGCCACATTTGATGACTTACACGGAAACTCAAGTGCTATCCAGAACCTTAAACTGATGGGAAAAGTCATGGCAAAAGCAGAAGGACCAATGTTGATTTTTGGGGAGACTGGAGCAGGTAAAGATATCGTTGCCCAAGCCATTCATAACGAAAGTGACCATAAAGATGGGCCATTTGTTACTGTGAATTGCAGCACCGTTCAAAAAGCATATTTAGAGAAAGAATTGTGGGGAATTTATGATGATGAATCTCCATCAGAACGGAAGCCTGGGAAGCTTGAATTGGCGCATGGTGGAACCTTGTTTCTTGTGGAAATTTCTAATATGTCAATGGATGTCCAGGAAAAATTGGTTCAAACACTGCAAAAGAAATCATTTACTCCTCAAGGCTCACAATATGAAAAACTTCTTCACGTAAGAATTATCGCTTCAACCAGCAATAATCTTTACTCACTTGTAGAAAAGGGCATGTTCAGACAGGACTTGTATTATCTTTTGAATTCTTTGCACTTGACAATTCCTCCATTAAGAGAAAGAAAAGACGATATTTATCCTCTATTAGCCCATACATTAAAAACATTGTGCGAATCCCTAGGGATTGAAGAACCCAAATTTGATGCTGAGAGCCTAGATGCGCTCATTCATTACAGATGGCCTGGAAATACGCGCCAGCTAGAAAGTGTAGTTGATTGTGCGCTCAATGCTTCAAATGGCAAAGAAATCACACTAGGCTCATTGCCTTTAGATGTAGTAAATGACTATTACGCAGAAAGAAACAGCACTTATTTTCAAGCTAATAATCGTGCCGAAAAAAACAATTCTTCACTCCATCCAAAAGCACAAGAATATTCACAGATTCTTTATGCTATCAAAGTACATAAAGGAAATGTAAAATTAGCCGCTGAGTCTTTGCACATGTCACTTAGCACACTTTATAGAAAGCTCGACAAATATAGCATTCATCCAAAAGATTTTATTCATTAGAAATCATTATTTATTAACAGTATAGAAAAAGAGGTCCATTGTACTGAACCTCCTAAAGTTGGTCCAACTTTAAGGGTTCACTTCACATTGACCTCTTTTTGCACTATTCATTAACTTCTTTATTTTCCGTTTCTTTTCTGAATCAGTTTAAATGTCATTGCCATAGTTTTTGCATCCACAATTTCATTGTTCATGATCATCTGTGTCAATTCATCCAAACTATATCTCTTTAATGACAGATTTTCATCATGATCAAAGTCTGTGCCAACATATTTCCCGCAACGTCCAGAATACATGTAGATTCTTTCCTGCAGATAAGCTCCTGTTGGAACACAAAAGCCAAGATATTCAACATCTAATGCTTCATAACCTGTTTCTTCCTGAGCTTCACGAATCACTGTTTCCATTGGGTCTTCTCCCGGTTCCAGCTTTCCTGCAGGATATTCCAGCATTTCCAGCTGCTGTGCATAGCGATACTGTGAAACAAGAAGATATTTTCCATCTTCATCCATCATTGCAATGCTTGCGCCGCCTGGATGTTCAATGATCTCACGTTCTGCAATGATTCCACCGTCACATTCAACGACATCATTTCTTAAATTGATGATTCTTCCATCATAAATTCTTGTTGTACTGATATGTTTTTCCATATTTTTCACATCCCGGGGTTCATTGTACCATAAAAGTCGTTTTGTGTAAGTGATTTTTTAATTATTATTGTATTCAAGACACCAGTCAATCAGTTGATGAACCGACCCAATTTCTCTTGGTACCTGCTGTTTAATTTCTTCACGCGCCGAGCTCATGACAAAGCCAAAAGGAATGCATTGAAGCATGCTTAAATCATTCACTTCATCTCCAATGGCAGCAGCTTGGCTCTCATCCAGATTCAGCAGGTTCAATATTTCTTTAACTGCAATGTCCTTTCCAACCCCTGGACATCCAAGCTCAATGTTATCCTGTCCACTGCTTGTTACTTCCAATCGCCCTTCAAAATGCTCACTCAGCTCACTCATCAGCCGCATTTTTATTTCCATATCTGCGCAGACCATAAAAATTTTATTCGGATACATCTCACGAGGCACACTAATATACTGTTCAACCGTTGTATTAAAGATTGCACCCCCATAGTTTTCTTCTACAAATCCATGTCTTCTCAGCACAACCCATTCCGTCCAATCCATATCCAGTGCAAAATCCACCTTATCTCCATAAGGCTCACAAAGATTCATGATTTCTCTAATCTGCTCTGGTCCTACTTCTTTTGACCACAAAACCTGATTGTCTAAAATGACTTTGGCACCATTGCAGGCAAGAATATCACATTCAATCTGGTGACGTTCCATCAACTCATCTCTAATACTTGAAGGTCTTCCGGTCGCAATGATAAAACGATTTCCTGCCGCTGTCCAGCGCTGAATGGCATTTTCATTTTCTTTTGTCATTGTACATTTCGTTGGTCCACCGTAAAACAATGTCCCATCCAAATCTGAAAATATGACTCTAATTGGCTTTTTCATATTTAATCCAAATGGAACACATTCTTCAAATCAACAGAAACAGGAGAATTATCCGGATTTGTATCCATGATATCTGCCATATAATCCCACCATTTGCGATTGATGGCAGTATCTGCACTCTTGCTCCATCTTTCAGGATCTTCCAGCTCAATATATCCAAACAAGGTGTTCGTTTCTTTATCTAAGAAAATCGTGTAGTTGCTTCCCCCATATTCATGAATCATTTCCTTCATTTCAGGCCATAATTCATTGTGCCTTCTTTCATACTCTTCATGAGAGTCTGGATAGACTTTCATTTTGAATCCTTTGATGATTTTTGCCATACTTGTTCCTCTTTCTTTTCTTTATCTTCACTATACCGTTTCATACTTGATTTTTCAATTCTCATTTCATTATAATAGGTACATCTTAAGGAGTTGATTTCATGATTGCTAATTATCATACACATACCAAATGGTGCAATCACGCCAAGGGAGAAGCAGAAGATTACATCAGAGAAGCAATTCGTCTAGGATTAAAGGAAATTGCCATCACTGACCATGTTCCTCATATAGATAATTCAGACTCTGCACGCATGCGCTGGGAAGAATTTGAAGCGTACAATCAGCTTTTGGATAAAACGATTGAACAATACAAAGACCAGATTACGATTTACAAGGGATTTGAATGCGAATATGAACCTGATGCTCTCGATTTTTACAAAACGCTGATTAATAAATATGATTATACTGTTATGGTTCTCGGCCAGCATTCGTGTGGAAAAAACAGAAAATACAACGTTTTTGACAACATGAATGAAGAGGGTTTAATAATTTATGCAGAAACCGTATGTACAGCTTTGCGTTCAGGATTGTTCTCTTATCTTGCCCATCCTGATGTCATTTTGTACAGCTATCCTCAATGGGATGATCACTGCGAACAGGCAATGAGAAAGATCTTCCAAGTTTGTGAAGAATTAAATATACCTATTGAAATCAACGGACTTGGATACCATTCAAATCGACCTTATCCAAACTGGGAAATGCTGAAGCTCTCTAAAGATTACAAATTAAACTACTTAATCA
>JAFQKG010000184.1 GCA_017397025.1 Erysipelotrichaceae bacterium
AAATGATCAAAAAGCTGAATCAGTTAGCAGTAAGTTTAGAAATCATAGCAGCAGCCTCTGAATTGAATATGCAGAAATCTAGAGAGTTGATGGAACAAATGAACTAGAGTGACTGAAGCTTTATTTATTTAAAGTATGTGAAAAAATTAATTTCTATGAACTATTATGATTTGAAAGTGTTACAATAAAAGCAGAAAAGAGGTAATTATTATGGGTAAAGATTCACTGCTTCTGCAGCCTATTCAGGTTGGCAATTTAACATTAAAAAACCGCATCATGTTTCCACCTCAGACAACAGGTTATGAAGAAAGAGATGGATCCATTGGACCAAGAAGTTTTGCGTTCTATGAAAGAATTGCGAAGGGTGGGTCTTCCTATGTTGTTATTGGTGACGTTGCACCAGTTATGACGGCATCTCCTACTCCAAAACTGTGTGATGATCGTCAGATTCCTACATTTAAGAAACTGGCTGATAAAATGCATGAATATGACTGCAAAGTTGCTTTGCAGATTTTCCATCCTGAATATGATGTTCCAGGTGTTGGAAGAATGATCATGATTTCTAGAAAAGCAATGATGGAAGCTCAGCAGGCAAAAGAAGCTGGAGATATGGCTACTTTTGGTGCAAAGATGGCAGAAGCTAAGAAAACAAGTGATGAAGCTTATGCAAAACTGCATCATGACATGAAGCATTTTGTCTCTGAAGCAACTGTTGAACAGCTTAATCAGATTAAAGAAGCGATTGCTCAGTCTGCAAGACGTGCACAGGAAGCAGGCATTGATGCTATTGAAATTCATGGTGACCGTTTGTTAGGTTCACTGTGCTCTACAATTTTAAATCATCGTACTGATGAATATGGCGGTGTCCTTGAAAATCGTGTTCGCTATGCACTCGAAGTTGTTAAGGCAATCAAGGAAGCTGCACCAGCGTTGATGATTGAATACAAGCTTCCATTTATCACAAAGAATGAAGATGGTTCCGACCGCGGCAAGGGTGGTCTGCATGAAGAAGATGGTGTAAAATTCGCTAAGATGCTGGAAGAAGCTGGAGTTGATATGATTCAGGTAGCTCAGGCAAATCATACGGGCAATATGGCTGATACAATTCCTCCAATGGGTACAAGAGAATACAACTGGATGCTTCCAATCACAAAGAGAGTTAAAGAAACAGTTTCTATTCCTGTAGCAGTTGTTGGTAAAGTGGTTACAGTAGCTAACGGTGAAGAAATTCTGGCAAATGGTGATGCAGATATCATCTGCTATGGACGTTCACTGCTTTGTGACCCAGATATTCCAGTCAAGGTGGAAAAAGATGAACCAATTCGTGAATGCCTCAACTGCAACAAGGGATGTGTTGATGCAATTCAGTCTCGTCGTTATATTTCATGTGTTTTGAATGCTGAAAATGGCGATGAAGCAACAATTTTCATCAAACCAGCTGAAGAAAAGAAGAATGTTGTTGTCGTCGGTGCTGGTCTTGCTGGTCTGGAAGCTGCTCGTGTTGCTGCACTGCGTGGCTTCAATGTGGATGTTTATGAAAAAGAAGAACGCATTGGTGGTCAGATTCACATTGCTGCTGCCCCTCCTCGCAAGGATGAAATTCTGCGTTCTGTAGAATATTATGAAAAAGTGCTGCCAACATTCGATAATGTAAAGATTCATCTGAGTACTGAAGCTACAAAAGAAGTGATGAATGCTGCAGATGCAGTGATTGTAGCTGTAGGTGCACATGATCTGACACCACGAATTCCTGGTGCAGATGGTGAAAACGTTGTTTCCAGCTGGGATGTACTGGCAGGAAAGAAAGAAGTGTCAGATAAAGTTGTCGTTATTGGCGGTGGCTTAGTAGGTACTGAAACTGCTGATCTTCTGGCTGAAAAGGGCTGTGAAGTTACAATTGTTGAAATGGCTGACAAGATTGCAAGTGGTGAATCAACAACTGTTCTGCCAACTTTGATGGCTAATTTTGCAAAATATGGTGTAAAACAGTTGGTGAACACAAAGGTCAACGCAATCGAAACTGGAAAAGTAACTGCAGTCAATACAACAGATGAAAGTCCAGTTGAACTGGCATGCGATGTTGTTGTTTTGGCAATTGGTTCTGTGAAGAATACACTAGATGTTGAAGGTGTCACAGTTCCTGTTGTTTATGCAGGTGACTGTGCAGGTGAAAGAACTGCTGATGTTGCAGCTGCAATCCGTGGTGGATACAAGGCTGCTAACGAACTATAAGTTAAGATTGGACCACACTTGTTTTGGTGTGGTCCTCTTTCAAGGAGAAGAGTATGACAAAGTATGAACATTTGTTTGAACCCATTCAGGTTGGGAAAAAAGTAATTAAAAATCGTGTCTGGATGCCGCCAATTTCCACAAATCTTGCCAGCAAGGGCTATGTGACAGATGAGCTAGTCCAGCATTATGGCATGCGTGCTAAGGGCGGTGTCGGTTTAATTGTCTCTGAAGTAGTCACAGTAGAACCTAATTATATTTATCTTCCAGGAGATATGCATATTTTTGATGACTCCTTTATTGATGGATGGAAAAAAGTCTATGATGAAGTACACAAATATAATACTGTGCTTTTGCCTCAGCTTTTTCATCCTGCTTATATGGCATTTCCATTGCCAGGCACACCTCAGCTGGTAGCTCCTAGTCATGTAGGACCATATTATGCAAAAAGTGCACCTCGACCAATCACGAAAGAAGAAATCAAGGTGCTGATTGGTCAGTTCGCCGATGCAGCTGAACGTGTAAAGAAAGCTGGCGGGGATGGAGTAGAAATTCATGCAGCTCATGCCCATGGCATGCTGGGGGGATTTTTGTCACCGTTGTACAACAAGCGTACGGATGAATATGGGGGAGATATTCATGGGCGTCTTCGTTTGACATTGGAAGTTGTTGAAGCTGTCAGAGAACGATGTGGTGAAGACTTTATCATTGATGTCCGTATTTCAGGAGATGAATACACTGAGGGCGGTTTGACCCTCACTGATATGGTTTATGTGGCGAAGCAGCTCGAAAAAGCAGGTGTTGATCTGCTGCATGTTTCTGGCGGTATGACAATCAAACGTGGAAGCTCAATTCCTGCTGCCGGAACAAAACTTGGTACACATGCACATTTGTCAGAAGAAATCAAGAAAGCAGTATCCATTCCTGTAGCTACTGTTGGGCGTGTTACAGAAGCTTGGGCTGCGGATGAAATCATTGCCAATGGCAAAGCAGATGCCTGTATGATGGGGCGTGCAAATCTGTGCGAACCTGAATTTGCCAACAAGGCAAAAGAAGGAAGAGATGAAGAAATCAGACCGTGCATTGGATGTCTGAGATGTCTCAATGGCATTATGTTTGGAAAACGTGTTGCGTGCACAATCAATCCATCATTTGAGCTTGTCAATGAAGAAACATTAACGGAAGCTGAAGAAAAGAAAAATGTTTTGGTCATTGGTGCAGGACCTGCTGGACTGGAAGCGGCATACGTTGCGTCAAAACGTGGGCATCATGTGGTGCTTTGTGAAGCACAAAGTGATTTAGGCGGAGCTCTGAAGACTGCCAGTGTGCCAATTGGCAAACAGGATTTGACAAGAGTGATTCAGTACATGACACATCGCTTGTCATTGGTGGATGTGGATGTTCGTTTGAACACAGAAGTCACTTCAGAAATGCTTGAAAATGAATTTGCAGGATATGAAGTGATTGCAGCTTTTGGTGCAAAACCAAACGTGATAAGTTCATTGACTGGCTTTAAGCAGACCATGACTGCGGACGATATTCTTACAGGCAAAGCATTCCCAGGGCGTAAGATTGTGATTGTCGGTGGTGGAAGCGTTGGATGTGAAACTGCAGATTATCTGGCTCCGCTGGTCAATGACCGTTTCCCTCGCAATCGAGACATCACGGTATTAGAAATGGCGCCTGAAATCATGATGGCAGAAAGCGGAGCAGGAAGAAGTCATCTTGTTTTAAGAATGATGGAAAAAGGTATTAAAATTGAATGTTCTGCAAAAGTGACTTCAGTTACGGAATCTGAAATTCATTATGAACAAAATGGAGTTGAACATGTAATTACTGATGCAGATACACTGGTATTTGCGGCAGGTTATCATGTTGATCCAACTGTCGAAAACATGCTTCAAAAGGCAGGAGTCAGCTATCATTTAGTTGGTGATGCAAAAAAGCCATCCAACATCAAGGAAGCAATTTCTCAGGCTTGGGATATCGCAAAAGATCTTTAATTCAAACAGCGGGAAACGCCTTCAAAAGAAGGTGTTTCTTTTAGATAAAACAGCTTTACATCATGAATGAAACATGATAAACTATCGACAATTTAAATTGGAGGTGGACAGATGAAAAAAGCTGCATTCTTTGATATTGATGGTACACTTTATCGCGAAGGGTTGATTACTGAAGTGTTTAAAAAATTCATTACACATGAGCTGGTAGATGAAAACAAATGGCATGATGAAGTAAAACCTTCTTTTATGAAATATGATCGACGTCAGGGTGAATATGACGATTATCTAAACAAAATGGTTGAAATTTATAAACAGACATTGGTTGGCATGTCCAATGTGCATATTCTGCATATTGCAGATACTGTCATTAAGCAGAAAGGTGAAAGAGTGTATACGTTTACGCGTGATCAGATTTTGCACCATAAGAAAAATGGAACACTTGTGATAGCAGTCAGTGGTTCACCTTTAGAATTGGTGGAAGCGATGGCGAAGAAACATCAGTTTGATGATTATCGAGGAACTACTTATGTGACAGACGAAGATGGCAGATATACAGGCGAGCTGATTCCAATGTGGGATCATCGAAGCAAGAAAAAAGCTCTGCTTTCTCTTGCAGAGCAGTATGACATTGATTTGAGTGAAAGTTACGCTTATGGGGATACCACCGGTGATTTTACGATGTTTGAGCTGGTAGGACATCCTTATGCGATCAATCCAACTCGAGAATTGATTGAGAAAATCAAAAACTCTCCAGAAGTTGCCAAAAAAATTACAATCGTTGTAGAACGTAAAAACATGATTTATAAACTGAACTTAGAAAATATTGTATAGGAAAAACGCCCGGAAAAGTTTAATTTCGGGCGTTTGAACTACATGAGGAAGACACCAATCAGCTGAGAAACAATGACAATCAATACCAGTGCAATTGGATAAGTGGCAGCATAAGAAGAAGCAACATCATCTGTACCTGCTGTGTTGATCAAAGTTCCTAAAGCAGGCGTGCTGGTCATGCCGCCGCAGATTGAGCCAAGTGAGTTGAGCAGATTCAGCTTCATTACTTTGACAGCGACAAAGTATCCAATCAGCATTGGAACAAGTGTCATCAAAGCTCCGTACAAAAACAATACAATACCATGTTCCTGAAGTATGGCAACAAATCCAGACCCTGCAGCAGTTCCTGCACCAAGCAGAAAGAGTACAAGCCCAAATTCACGCATTTCCTGTAAATTCTGTTTTGGAATCTGAAGACTGACGTTGCCTGCATGGCCGAAATGTCCAAACAGCAAACCACTCAAAAGAGGACCGCCGGAAGAACCGAGGGAAAAGACTCCGCCTCCTGGAAGAGGCACTTTGATCATGCCGATTAGAAGACCAGCAATGATTGCAAAAGAGAAAGCGAACAGTCCCTGAGCATCAATTGGAACATAGTGTTTATTTGGGTCAAAAGTATATTCAGAACCCGATTCAATCAAAAGCTGACGTTCTTTTTCCATATCAGCATGCAGCAGTTTTGGCATGAGCTGAACAAACAGCACGACTCCAATCACTCCAAACGGATATGCAATGCCATAACCAACGGAAGCAGTTTGAGAACCAGTTGCTTCAAGTGCAGCAGCAAGACCTGGTGTACTTGTCAAAGCTCCTGAAAGCATGCCTAGGCACAAATCAACTGGCACATGGAACAGTTCAATCAAAAGAACACAAAGCAGTGCACCTGATAAAATGATGGATAGACCTACCAAAAGATATGAGGTCTGATTGTCTTTGAAATTCTTGAAAAATTTTGGTCCTGCAATAAAGCCAACAGCTGTGACAAAGCAGATGAGACCAAGATCTTTGATGATGGACGGTACCACAATTCCAAAATGTCCAAAAACCAATGCGATCAAAAGAACACCAGCATCTCCCAATTCTAATCCAAAAAAAGAAATTTTACCAATCAGAAAACCGATGGCGATGATAAGAAAAACCATAAGCAGAGTGTTGGATAAAACACTTTCGCTCAACCATTGTATAAGATTCATACGGTGCCCTCTCTTTAATACACTGTGTATTTTATCACAAGGCTTGTTGCTTGTCTTTTATAATTTGACAAAAACTATAAGGAAACGTAGAATGATTTCATTGATAAGAAGGTGTATTTATGGGAACAATTATCAATTCACTGGCTATTGTGTTAGGCGGACTGTGTGGAATTTTTTTTGGCAAGCTGTTAAAAGAAGGACACCAGCAGTCATTGACAATGGCTTGTGGGATCAGTGTTCTGTTTATTGGGATTTCAGGTGCCATGGAAGGGATGTTAGTGGCAGATGGAAGTGTGATTGTTTCGCAGAATGCGATGATGGTTGTGATTTCATTGGCTCTTGGTGCCCTGATTGGTGAATTTTTAAATATTGAAGGACGTTTTGAAGACTTTGGGAAATGGCTGAAAATCAAAACCGGAAATGCTAAGGACAAAGAATTTGTTCATGGATTTGTCACAGCTTCGCTTACGGTCTGCATTGGAGCGATGGCGATTGTTGGAGCCATTGAAGATGGTTTGACTGGAGATTATTCGGTACTTGCAACCAAAGCGATTCTGGACTTTATCATTATTATGGTGATGAGTGCGTCGATGGGGAAAGGAGCATTGTTTTCTAGTATTCCAGTGCTTCTGTTTCAAGGAAGCATTACCCTTTTTGCCAGAGTGATTGAACCATTGATGACAGAAGCTGCGCTTTTTAACCTTTCACTGGTAGGAAATGTACTGATTTTCTGTGTTGGATTGAATCTGGTCTGGGGAAAGAAAGTCAAAGTTGCTAATTTTTTGCCGGCAGTTTTGTTTGCGGTTTTGTTTGGAGTATTTCATTTACAATTTTAAAGGGCTGTGGCAGTAGAAAATTCTCTTTTCTATTATGTCACAACCCTTTTTAAAAGATGAAATGGCGCGCCTGACAGGAGTCGAACCTGCGACCAATCGAATCGGAATCGAGTACTCTATCCAACTGAGCTACAGGCGCATGAAACAGTATTATTTTACGAAGATTTCACGGCTGAGTCAAGGCATGGGATCTCGACATTTTTCTTTTGATTCAGTACAAAGAATGATATAATTTGAACATTGATGAGGAGTAACTATGAGTTCTAGCAAACAAATGACCAGTGGAAGTCCTGCAAAACTGATTCTGTTCTTCGCGGTTCCGCTGATGATTGGAAATATTTTTCAGCAGCTGTACACCATGGTTGATACCATGATTGTTGGACAGGTACTTGGCGTAAGCGCTCTGGCAGCTTTAGGATCTGCGGATTGGCTAATCTGGCTGGTACAGGGAATCATTACGGGAATGACACAAGGTTTTTCTATTCTTGTATCTCAGGACTATGGAGCTGAAAGATGGGAGCGTCTTAGAAAATCTGCCGGCAGAAGTATTTTGCTGACAGTGACGATGACAGTGGCTGTGTTTGTTTTTTTTCAGCTGACACTGCGTCCGATTCTTGTTTTGCTGAATACGCCGTCAGATATTATTGAATTGGCCATGCAATATGCACGAGTGATTTTTTTAGGCTTGTTTTCAGTGTCTGCGTATAATCTAGGAGCATCATTTCTGCGTGCTATGGGAGATTCAAAATCACCATTGCATGCAATGCTGATTGCATCTGTATCAAATATTGGACTTGATGTTCTTTTTGTTGCTTATTTTCACTGGGGAATTTCTGGAGCGGCTTTTGCGACCATCCTTTCCCAGAGTGTATCAGCATTGTATTGTTTTGTGGTATTAAAAAAGATTGAAATCATGCATTTGAAAAAAGAAGATTTCAGCATGGTAGATGCACCGGATGGGCGTCTTCTTCGTCTTGGATTTCCAATGGCAGCACAAAATGTCATTATCGCGGTTGGCGGTCTTTGTGTTCAATATGTAATCAATGGATTTGGCTCTTTGTATGTGGCTGGGTTTACTGCAACCAATAAAATGTATGGTCTTTTGGAGTTGGCAGCTATCGCCTTTGGCTTTGCAATGACAACGTATGTTGGACAGAATTTAGGAGCAGGAAAAATTCAGCGTATCAAAGATGGTTTGAAGAGCGGTACATTGATGGCGCTGCTTACTTCGTTTGTCATTACATTTGTCATGTTTGCCTTTGGCAGACCGCTGCTTTCTCTGTTTGTTTCCGGAGATCCTTTGGAAACAGCTCAGGTTCTTAAGATTTCTTATGATTATTTGAGGGTGATGGCCAGCTTTTTATGGGTGCTGTATCTTCTGTATGTTTATCGTTCAACACTCCAGGGCTTAGGAAATACTGTGATCCCACTTATCAGCGGTTTTGTCGAACTGGCATGCAGAGTATCGCTGGTGTTTGTGCTTCCAAAACTGTTTGGAATGACGGGAATATACTTCCTTGAATCTTTTGCCTGGACAGGGGCAACAATTCTTTTGATGTTCAGCTGTTTTAGGGAAGTGAAAAAACTAAAGGAAGACGAGGTTTCACAATGAATGATTTAAAATGGATTAAAAAGCGAAAGTCAGTACGCAAATATGATTCGAACTTAAAACTCAGCAGTGAAGAGCTGAGAAAGATTGAACAGGCTTTTTTACAGTTTGAACCTTTGAATCCAGACATCAAAGTGAATTATCGCATTGTCAAAACTGAAGAGACATCCTGTGCGTTTGGTGAATACTGTTTTCTATTGTATAGTGAAACAAAAGAGGATTCACTGCTAAATGCAGGATATCTTTTGCAGCAGCTTGATTTATATTTTGTTTCTCAGAACATTGGTTCTTGCTGGTATGGCATGGCTAAACCAGAAGAAAAAACATGGAATGGACTGGATTTTGTCATCATGATGGCGTTTGGAAAAGTTGAAGAGAGCGTATTTAGAACCAGCTTGAATGAGTTCAAGCGTCATCCTTATGAAAAAATGGTCAAAGGAGTTGCGTGGAAATCAGCATTAAGTTTGTCTTTGCTTGCACCTAGTGCAGTCAATTCACAGCCATGGAGAATCGAAACTTCTGCGCAAAAGATCAAGGTGTATCGAACATCTTCTTTGATTTTTAAAGCTGCCAAATCTTTGGTGGATTACTACAATCGAATTGATATGGGAATTTATTTGTATATTCTGGAAGCTTGTTTGAAAAGTGAACACATCCTGTATGAAAGAGAACTTGTTCAGGAAAAAGCAGAAGATAAAATGAAGCTGAATGCATGTTATAAGATTGAGGGAAAGGGTGATTGAGCATGAAACGATTCTGGAAGGTGCTGGCATTAAACAAAAATCAGTATGAAATCGAACTGGATGGGAAACACATCGCTGTTTCAAAGAAAGAAAAGCGTCTTGCCCGCATTGCTCAAAGTATCATGGAATTTATTCCAATATTTGCGATGTTTCTCGTTATCGGCAATCCTGATCTGTTGAAGATTGAAAATGTGGGAACAATGATGGGCTTTTTGATGGTCACTGTTTTTGTGGTAGGCGTCTTTGTAGTGGGATGTATCCTTGCTTATCTTGTGTGGCGTATTGGGATGAAAGATCAACTGTAGTCAAGACTGTAAAATAAACAGTCTTTTCTTTTTGCCGGTGAAAAACAGGTGTATAATTGTACTATGAATGAGGGATAGAATATGCTGATGGAACAGATGACAGTCAATGAATTGGGGATGCTTGAATTTGCAGGGCGTCCATGCGATGAACTGGCTGAAAAATATGGGACACCTTTGTATGTCATGGACGAAGAATT
>JAFQKG010000185.1 GCA_017397025.1 Erysipelotrichaceae bacterium
ACAAAATCTTCCAGTCGCTCAATTTCTTTTACTTGTCGATTGTAAGCAGCTTCCAGCTGTCTTTTTTCAATTTCATACAAACGCAGAAATTCATCATAATTGCCTGTGTAACGTGTCAACTTCGGAGCTTCCACATGATAGATGACATTGACGACATCATTCAAAAACGGAATGTCATGGCTAATCAGGATAAAAGCATTTTCGTAGTCAAGAAGATACTGTTTCAGCCAGGAAATGTGTTCTGCATCCAGATAATTGGTCGGTTCATCCAGCAAAAGAATATCCGGTTTTTCCAATAAAAGCTTTGCCAGAAGCACTTTGGTGCGCTGACCTCCAGAAAGCTCTTCAACATCACGATCCAATCCAATGTCTTTGAGTCCAAGCGCCTGAGCTACCTCTTCTATTTTGGAGTCAATCAGATAAAAATCACGATGTTCCAGTGTATCCTGCATTTCACCGATTTCTTCCAGCAGCTGATTCATTTCATCTTCAGTGCAGTCGGTCATTTTCATATAGGCATCAGTGATGGCCTGTTCCATTTCAAACAAATCATCATAGGCTCTTTTCAAAACATCTGTGATGCATTGCCCCTTTTTTAACACTGTGTGCTGATCCAGATAGCCAACTTTCACTTTGGATGACCAGATGATTTTTCCTTCATCTGGTTCCAGTGTGTTGGTAATGATTTTCATAAAGGTACTTTTTCCTTCGCCATTGGCTCCGACTAAGCCAATATGTTCTCCCTTTAAAAGGCGGAAAGAAACGTCTTCAAAGATTTCTCTGCCGCCAAATCCATGACTTAATTTTTCAACTGTTAATATACTCATAAATTCCCTCTTGTCCGATACAAGTTTACCTGAGAAGTTCCTTTCTTTCAAGAAGAAAAGAGCTTTCGCTCTTTCCTTAGTATTTTCTATGCATATCCACTTCAGTGAAATCGAAGGTATTCAGACTTTCTGTGATGGTCTGTGGTTTTTCCTTGGCATTTTCTGCCATCATGCGCTTGCGTGCAACAGGCAAGTCTTCAACAACAACTGGACCATTCAAACATCCGCCCTGACAGCTCATTCCTTCCAGAAGGTTGGCATCCAGACGACCCACTTTCATCAGCAGCAGATTCTTTTTGCAGTCCATGCAGCCATCTGCATACACTGTCTTGACAGGCTTATCATAGCCAGATTCCTTTGCCATCTGCAAAACAGATTTTGTTACACCCGTACCTACCGCAAAATTACGCGCAAAGACGGTTGGAACTGGACCTTCTTCAGGTTCTACTTCCATTGGATAAATATGCTGACTAACAAGCATTGCCGCCATTTCCTGGTATGAAAGCACATAATCTGTTTCTGTTCCAGGCATCTGAGCTTCCTGTTTCTTGGCTACACATGGACCAACAAAACAGATTTTTAATTCAGGATCTTTCTTTTTCATGTAGCGAGCCATCGCAACCATTGGAGAAACAGTTGTTGACATATTTTTTGCATAAACTGTTGGAAAGTGAATGCGAGCCATATTGAGGAATGCAGGGCAGCAAGAAGTTGTGAGATTGATTCCCTGTTCCTGCTTTTCTACAAATTCTTCAAATTCATAGCGAGTCACTGCATCAGCACCCACTGCAACTTCAACTGCATCATAGAAACCAAGCTTCTTAATGCTGGCTTTGATCTGTGGAATAGTTGCTTCATCGTATTGACCCTGAATAGATGGAGCAAACATGGCAACCACTTTCTTTCCAGCCTTGATATCTTCAATCACTGGTACAACCCAGCTCAAGTCTTCAACAGCACCAAATGGACAAGCTTTTTCACACTGCCCGCAGTTAATACACTTGGACTCATCAATCACTGCAATATGTGCATCATCCCAATGAATCGCATCCACTGGACATTTCTGAACGCATGGACGTTCTGTTGTAACGATTGCATTGTACTGACAGCTTCTTGCACATGCACCGCATTCACGGCACTTGTCATAGTTGATGACAGCACGGTCTTTTCCCATGGAGATCGCATTGAAATTGCAGGCAGACATACAGGACTTTGCCATACATTTGCGGCAATTGTCTGTAATACGAATCTTATGAATAGTACAGCCATCACACGCTGGTTCAAGAATACGAACAATCTGCTTCTTGTTTTCAATTTCTCTGCCTGTTTTAGGATCTTTCAAACATGCAATTTTTGTTCTTTCACGGATAATTTCTCTTTCCTTATAAATACAGCAGCGGAAGTGAGCGTGGTTGGTTGGAATCAAAAGATGAGCGAGTTCATCTGGCGTGTTCTCACTCAAACTTCCTTCAAAGCAGCGTCTTGATACTTCACGCAAAACATCAAATTTGAACTGTTTTGCCTCATGCTGAAACATTGACATAGTATTTCTCCCCTTGTTTATTCATTCACAAACATTATGACATAGATTCAAACAAATTTCCACAAAAGAAAAGCTGAATTTCAATTTCGAAATTCAGCCCTTGCTTACTCTTCACTCTTTCCTGCAGCACGCATTGCATATCGGCGTTCAAGATTGGTCAGATAACGTTTTCTGATTCGAATGTCAGTTGGTGTACATTCCACAATTTCATCATCATTGATAAATTCAATAGCTTCTTCCAGTGACATGATTTTCGCTGGAACCAGCTTCATCGCTTCATCATTGCCTGTCGAACGAACCGCTGTCATTTTCTTGTTTTTGATTGGATTGACTTCCATATCAAGATTACGCGCACTCATGCCAATGATCATTCCTTCATAGACATCCGTCTGAGGAGTAATAAACAGCTGACCGCGTTCCTGAATGTTCCAGAGTGCATACGTCATTGCAGAACCTGTTTCAGTGGAAATCAGTGCTCCATTTGCACGCTGAGCAATATCTCCCTTATATGGCTCATAGCCAGACAGGCGTCGCACCATTGTTCCTTCACCGCGCGTATCGTTGATAAATTCAGAACGGTATCCCAAAAGTCCTCGTGTTGGTGCTTTGTATTCAATGCGCGTGTAGCTGCCTTCTTCAGCCATATCCACCATGACTCCTTTTCTCAGATTCAATTTGGAAATGACAGTCCCTGAATATTCAGTAGGAACGGAGCAGACCACTTCTTCCACTGGTTCATAGATTTCACCATCAATCTTCTGAAGAATGACCTGTGGCTTGGAAACTGCCACTTCATAACCTTCACGACGCATATTTTCAATCAAAATCGAAAGATGAAGTTCACCACGTCCTGATACCTTAAAAGTATCTGTTGTCTCTGTTTCTTCAACTCTCAAACCTACATTGACTTCCAGTTCTTTTTCTAATCGTTCACGAATGTTTCTCGAAGTCACATATTTTCCTGTTTTTCCAGCAAAAGGTGAAGTGTTGACCATGAAATTCATGGAAAGAGTAGGCTCTTCAATCTGTATCTGCGACATTGGAAGCGGGTTCCCAAGCTCACAGACAGTATCACCGATTTCAATATCGCTAATCCCTGAAAGCATAACGATTTCGCCACATTGTGCACTCGGCACCGCAATGCGGCTAAGTCCCTTGTAGACAAAAACCTGATTGATTTTGCATTGCTTCACTTTACCATTTTCATTGCACAGTGTTACAGTTGTGCCTTCTTTGATTTCACCCTGGTAAACACGCCCAATTCCAAGACGCCCAATGTAGTCATCATAAGCCAGTGCAGATACCTGCATCTGCAGCGGTTCTGAAGTAAAATCAGGATAAGCTTCTACATGATTCAAAATGGTTTCAAACAGTGGAACAATATCAGTATTTGTATCTTCCATGTCAGCACGAACAATTCCTTCACGTGCTATGCCATACAGAATTGGGAAATCCAGCTGTTCGTCGTTGGCATTCAAATCAAGGAAAAGTTCATACACCAAGTCTATGACTTCATCCACACGTGCATCTTTCTTATCAATTTTATTGATGAGAAGAATTGGACGAAGTCCCTGTTCAAGTGCTTTTGAAAGCACAAAACGAGTTTGCGGCATCGGTCCTTCACTGGAATCCACCAAAAGAATAACTGTATCAACTGTTTTGATGATACGTTCTACCTCACTGGAGAAATCAGCATGCCCTGGTGTATCCACGATATTGATTTTATAATCTTTATAGTTGACAGAACAGTTTTTGGAATAAATCGTAATTCCTCTTTCTCTTTCCAAATCGTTGCTGTCCATCACGCAGTCCACAATTTCTTCATTGTCGCGGAAAACATGACTCTGAGACAAGAATGCATCCACAAGAGTTGATTTTCCAGCATCAACGTGTGCAATTACTGCGATATTGATCATTTTTTGAAATGCCATAGTTATAACCCCCTGACGTTCAAATTACGCGCTATATTATACTCGTATCATCATTAAAATACAAGATTTCTCTTTTGTAAAAAGCACAAAATTCCTCTGAATATTCAGAGGAATTGCGTGAATGATTTAATTCTTATGAGCCTTGTCGATAGCTTCCCAAAGTCCTGTCAAATAACATGCTCCAAGTGCTCTGTCATACAGTCCATATCCTGGCATTGCCACTTCTCCCCAGATCATTCTTCCATGGTCTGGTCTGATTGGTCCTGT
>JAFQKG010000186.1 GCA_017397025.1 Erysipelotrichaceae bacterium
GTAAGTGATTTGCATTTTCAGGTACGCGATGAAATTGTTACCATGCAGATGAGAAAGAATGGTCAGCTTGTCAACTGTGATGATTTCAGCTGTGACCTTCGTTTGTTTCGCTATCTTCAATACAGGGCTGATATGGAGCTGTCCAAGAGCAGTGTTCCACAAACAGGACGCTTTGATCTATTGATAGATGAAAAGAAAGTTTCGCTTCGTTTTGCGACGATTCAAAGCTATCAGATGATGGATGGTGTACTTCGTATTTTGAATGCAGAAAATACACTGACTATGGAATCTTTGTTTCCTTATCCAGAGCATCTGCACTTGATGAAACAATCTTTTCGAAAACAAAACGGGCTGATACTGATCAGCGGACCAACTGGTTCTGGTAAAACGACGACACTCTATACTTGTTTGAAAGCTGTCAGTCAGCGGATGATTTACACTGTGGAAGATCCGATTGAAGTATTTGATGAACGTTTTGTACAGCTTCAGGTCAATGAGGCACAAAATTTCAGCTATGAACAGTCCATTCGTCAGCTGATGCGTCATGATCCAGATATCATCATGATTGGTGAGATTCGAGATAGTGCAGCGGCAAAAGGTGCTGTTCAGTCTGCGTTAACAGGACATCTTGTCTGTGCGACGATTCATGCATCTAGCTGTACTGGTGCCATTGAAAGGATGAAAGATTTAGGAGTCAGTGAATCGCTTTTAAAGGATGTGCTTGTTTTAGTAAGTTCACAGCGTTTGTTTGAAAGCTATAGAAAGGAGAAAATAGGTGCTTATGAGATGATGGGGATAAAAGATCTAAATAGTTATTTTGAATCTCATAAGATACCAGAAGGATTCCATGACCTTACATCAAATGTACGTTGGCTTGAAAAACATCGTTTTGTCTCAACATTTGAAACAGAAGAGATGTTCCTTTGAAGACACACAGTTTTTTTCTCAGCTGCTGTCTAGTGGATACAGTTTTTCACAGTGCATGGATTATTTGGAAACGAAAGATAACCATGAATGTTTTGCAAGCGCAAGAGAAAAGATGAAACAGGGCATTCAAATGCAGGAGTGGATTGATGCTTTTTTTGATGTCTCTGTTTCATCTAGAGTTAAATCTTTTCTTACTTTTCTTTCTTTATCAGATGCACTTTCGTTGTCTTTAACGTTGTTTGAACAAATCAATGCGTCCAAAAAGCAGTTTCAGAAAATGACTTTGTATCCAGTCATCATGTTTTTGTTTTCTTTGTTTGGTGTGCAGTTGTTTTGTTTTCTATGTATGCCTTCTTTGATTTCCATGATGAAAGGATTTGATGTTTCTGTTGGGATGATTGAACTGATTTATCATGGCATGATGATGTTTTCAATGATTCTAATTGTATTCATTGCTGTATGCACTGTGGTGCTGATTTGGTTTCTGCAGAAAAAAAGGATTGTCATGCTGGTGGTGATTCTATATCAGCTTCGACTTGGGTTTCTGATTGAAAAAGAACTCTCGCTTCATTTTGCCATGCTTTATTTTCAGTGCATTCAATTGGGTATTCCGACAAAAACAGCTCTTGAGATGCTGAAAGAATGCAAGGATCAGCCATTGACAGTTTTTTTGGCCTGGCATATTGATCAAGTTCTTCAAAAAGGAGGGAATCTTTCTCAGGCAATGTCCATTCGTTATCTTGATCCTTCTTTACAAAGATTGATGAAAACGGCGATGTTATCTGGCGGTGCCAAGGATTTACTAAAAGGGTATCTTCAAATTGCGGTTCAAAAAAGAGAAAAAAGACTTCAGCGCTTTGGGACGTTGATTCAAAGTGTATCCTATGGATTTATTGCGGTGATGATACTTTTAGTGTATCAGGTGTTGTTTTTACCATTATCAATGCTGGAAAGGATGTAAAAAAATGAATAAAAAAGGGTTTACTTTGCTGGAAATGATACTTGTGGTTAGTGTTTTATCAGTTTTGTTTTTGCTGACTGTACCAAGCATACAGAAAGTGCTTGCAGTGGTGGATGAAAAAGGATGCAGCGCTTTAGTCAAAGTTGCAGATGCAGCGATTGTTCAATATCGGCTGGAAACAGGTGATTTTCCTGATGATGTCTATGATCTGATCAGCCATGGCTATTTGAATGAATCACAGCTTGAATGCAGCAATGGTAAAAGCATTGTCATTTCTGGCGGTGAAGCAGATGCAAGATAAGCAGGGATTTACTATGCTTGAGCTTTTGATCTGTGTCTTTCTCGTCAGTACTCTAGGATGTCTTTTTCTTCCTTTGACAAAACCATATGATTTTAAATCAGAAATGTTTGTGCTCAATGCACTTGAGCTTCAAAGTATAGCAATGAAGGAAATGGAAGAATCCAGTTTGTTTTTTGATGGGTACGTACTTAGCTATAATTTGCTGGGCAATATTTCGCAGGCTCAACGTTTTGATTTTAAGGATCATACAGTCATAGCGGAACTTGGATGGGGGCGGCTTGTTGAGAGATAAGCAAGGATTTCTTTTAGAAGAAGCCATGATTAGTGTGGTGTTGTGTACTATTGTGTGCCTGATAACATGTGCAGTATTGAATTTACACTTAAAAAAGGAGGAAAACATGAGAGTGCTTGAGGAGGAAATCAATCAGTCATGGGAAGAATTGTTTGCAGAATTTCACGAGTGTCAGGCATGTCCTGTCGAAGAGATGCAAGAAGAGGAAACATCATGATTGAACTTTTACTGGTGATGGTCATTGTCTCTTTGTTTTTTCCAATGATGACAAGCATGTCAGGGATACTTGCTAGAGTAGATCGCTTTCCAACTGAGGTGCAGGATCAAATAGGGCTTGCACAATTGAGAAGATTTCTAAATGGCTGCAGAATAAAGGAGATTCATTCTCATCAGCTTGTCTGCGAAAATGAGAAACAGTGGACTCTTCGGTGTTCTGATCAT
Organism: Erysipelotrichaceae bacterium; assembly: GCA_017397025.1. Classification (GTDB taxonomy): domain Bacteria; phylum Bacillota_I; class Bacilli_A; order Erysipelotrichales; family Erysipelotrichaceae; genus RGIG1896. The sequence goes on from JAFQKG010000186.1 coordinate 2,923, forward strand.
CATTTGTTTCTTTCAGATGGGACAATCATTGTCCTTGAAGGAATCACAGAAGTCTTTTTTGAACAAAGAGGAAATGAGGTGTGGATGATGTATGAGCGGAATCATCAATGGAAAGAAGCTCTGATCTCCTATGCGTAAAAATGGATTTGTACTTTTGCCTTTTCTTGTTATGTTTACGTTGTGTGTGAGTTTATGTAGCTTTTTAAGCTATAAGATGAGTAAGGAAGCTCTGATTCTTTTGAATATAAAAGAAGTTAATCATCGGATTCAAAAAGAGAGACAAATTGTTGAAATTATCTTTTGTCTTATTCAATGTGATGATCCTTATGATCAAAGTGTCATGATTGATCAAGAGGAAATCTGGCTGGATTTTGAAGAGAATATGTGCTTTGTTTCAGGACCTTCATTGATGATGGAAGTTGAATTCAATAGAGAACTTCACTGTATCCTTGAGGTTAGAATAGTCTAAAGCTTTTGTTTTAAAGGCAGTTTTCATCTTTTGATTGACAAATTATTAAACTTCTATAAA
>JAFQKG010000187.1 GCA_017397025.1 Erysipelotrichaceae bacterium
GGATGAGGTGCTGCATGAACTTGCAGGTCATCTGAAAACTGCTGGCTACATTTCAGATGTAGAAGATTTTGTAAAGGACATTTATGTTCGTGAAGAAGAAGGAATTACAGGCATGGGAAATCATATTGCAATTCCTCATGGAAAGAGTTCTTCTGTCACTAGAATCGGTATTGCGATTGGACGTACAAGAAATGAAATCGAATGGGAAAGCTATGATGAACAGCCTGTTAATCTGATTTTCCTGTTCTGTGTCAGCGATGATTCTGACTTTGCGAAAAACCATATGATGCTTCTTGCAGAATTGGCAGGAAAGCTGGGCAATGATGCACGTGTGGAAAAACTGCAGAAGGTAGAAACAAAAGAAGAATTGCTGGAAGTGCTGCTTGCTGAAGATGCAGGAACTGCAGAAAACGAAGTAGCAGATGCCGAAGAGTTTGACGAAAGTCTAATTTCCTTCGACTTTTAAGAAAATCAAAAATTTACCGTTTTATTCTTACCTCTCGTGTTAAGAAAGCGGTTGCAAAAAATGGTAAATTGATGATATGCTAGAGACAATCATAGAAAGGAGAGGTGGACAAAATGAGTCTGAAGATTGTTGGTATCACAGCATGTACAGCTGGTATCGCACATACTTATATCGTCGCTGAAAAGATTGCCACTGCTGCTCAGGAAGCTGGGCATTGGTGCAAAATCGAAACTCAGGGAACAATCGGACGTCAGAATGAGCTGACTGCAGAAGAAATCGCTGCATGTGATGTTGTCATCGTAGCTCATGACATTAAGGTTGGCGGTATGGAACGCTTTGCCGGCAAACCTGTTGTAGATATTCCTATCTCTACGGCAATGAAGAGCCCTAAGAGCTTAATTGCTACTATCGAAAAGAAATTAAACAAAAAATAAAAAAGGGGAACTGAACATTATGAAAAACTTAAACTTTAAAAAACACATGATGACTGGTATTTCCTACATGATCCCTATGATCGTTGCTGGTGGTATCCTTGGTGCGCTGGCTAAAGGTCTTGGTGGATGGGAAGTAGGAAACTTCGGTCCTGCTGCAGGTGCTACACCTTATTCTAATTTGGCACTGACTTGGGCTCACTTCTGGTGGGGCGTAAACAAACTGTCTAGCCATGCAATGAGCTTCGGTGTTGCTGTTATGGCTGCTGGTGTTGCATATTCTATTGCTGAACGTCCTGCAATCGTTCCTGCATTCATTATCGGTTTCGTATGTAATGAATCCAAGGGTGGATTCCTTGCTGGTCTGTTGATGGCTTTCATCATCGGTCATTTCGTAAACTGGATGAAGACTTGGAAGCTGCCTAAGTGGATGGTTGGCTTGATGCCAGTTATGATCATCCCTGTTATCGCTACATTCGTTCTTGGTATGGGTTACCTGTACATCCTGCAGGGTCCTATGGCTGCTCTGATGACTATGATCCAGAACTGGATGATGTCTCTGAACGGCGGTTCTAAGTTCGTTATCGGTGCTGTTATCGGTGCTTGCATGGGCTTCGATATGGGTGGTCCTCTGAACAAGACTGCATCTATGGCTGCTAACGCTCTGGGTGCTGATGGAATCAACGGTCCTATGTCTGCAAAGATCATCGGCGGTATGACTCCTCCTATCGGTGTTTGGATTTCTACTTTGATCGCTCCTAAGAAGTTCTCTGCAACTGAAAAGGAAACTGCTAAGACTGCTATGCCAATGGGTCTGTGCTTCATCACTGAAGGTGTTCTGCCTTTCGCTGCTGCTGACCCTGCACGTTTCGTACCTGCTTCTATGCTGGGTTCAGGTATCGCTGGTGGTCTGGCTGTAGCTATGGGTGTTGAATCTGTAGCTGGACACGGTGGTGTCTTCGTATTCCCAATGATGGTTAACCCTCTGTGGGCTGTAATCGCTCTGGTTGCTGGTTCAGTAGTAACTGGTGTTGTTTACGCATTCATCAAGAAGGAAGCTACTGAAGAAGCTGTTGAAGAAGAAATCGTTGATCTTGATATCGATCTGTAAGATTTTAATTTTGAATATTAATGGAAAGAATGAGGTATTGAAAACATGTATGTATCAATGACTGACATCCTGCAGGATGCTCATAAGAATAATTATGCTGTGATGGCTGTCAACAGCATCAACATGGAAATGGCAAGAGCCGTTATCAGTGCAGCTGAAGAAGAAAGATCACCTATTATCGTGAATATCGGTATGGGTCAGATGAAGAAACATGCTCATGCAAATGTAATGGTACCAATGATTAAGAAACTGGCTGAAGAAGCTAAGGTTCCTGTAGCATTGAATCATGACCATGGGCAGGATCTTGATTTCATCATTGGATGCATTCAGGATGGTTTCTCAAGCGTTATGATTGATGCTTCTTCTTTCCCATTTGAAGAAAACGTTCGCCGTACTTCTACGATTGTTAAACTAGCACATCCACACAATATCTGTGTAGAAGCTGAACTTGGCCATGTTGGTCAGGCAGCTGATGGCGACAACAGCAAGGCAGATCTTTACACTGATCCAGAACAGGCAAAGAAATTTGTTGAACTGACAGGTGTAGACGCATTGGCTGTAGCTGTTGGTACAGCTCATGGAAGCTATCCTAAGGGATATGTTCCAAAGCTTGACTTTGAACGTCTTGCTCTTTTGAAGAAGACTCTGGATATGCCGCTGGTACTCCATGGCGGTTCAGGCTCTGGTGAAGAAAACATCCGTAAGGCTGTTGCATGCGGTATCAATAAGATCAATGTTTGCACTGATGCATTCAATGTTGCTCAGAAGGCAATGGTTGACCGTATGGCTGAAAATCCAAAGGCTGACTACTTGGATCTCTGCATGACTGCAGAAGCTGCAATGAAGGAATTTGTAAAGAACTACATTCGTGTAATTGGTTCTAACAACCGTTACTTCTTCGGTGAAGCTAAGATTGTTGGTCACGAATAATCAGAATTTGTGAGGTAAAAAAACAGGACCACTGATTGTAAAATCAGTGGTCTTTTCTTTTGGTTAAGATGTGATACGAGTATAACAGCAGAATTCAGCCTCAAATGGAGTATGAGTTTTTTTGAGAACTTCTTTTTTGAACAAAGTCTTATCAAAATCAGGAAAGAAAGTATCTCCATTGAATTCTGCATTGATTTCAGTAAGATAGAGCTCCTTAGCTAAAGGAAGTGCTTGTTCAAACAGTGTTTGTCCACCGATGACAAAGACATCTTTCTCTTTGATAAACTCAAGAGCTTGTTTCAAGGAAGAAAAAACAAAGCATCCTTCTGGATGATACTGCTTATTTTGACTTAAAACAATGTTCAATCGACCAGGGAGTGGTTTTCCAATGGATTCAAAAGTTTTTCTTCCCATGATAACAGGATGATTCATTGTCAGAGTTTGAAAATGTTTTAAATCTTCAGGAAAATGCCAAGGCATTTTCCCGTGTATTCCAATAACATGGTTTTTATCATGTGCGCAAATGATTTTAATCATGACTATCTCCTAAAGAAAAGTTCCATCATTTGATGGAACTTATGTTTTTATAATCCGCACTTTAACTGCGCATTGCAGTTTGTGCATGTGTTGCATCCACCAATTTCTTCTACGATGCCTTCCAGACAGATTGGACAGATATCTCCAACTTCAACTCCGATACTTCTGTCCTGACGGTCAGCTCTGAGATCTGTTTTCTTTTCTTCTGGCTGAGTCTTTTTGATTTCAATACCGAAATCTTTAGCACTCATCTGATCCCAAGTATTGTCTTCATCATTTGATAAAGTCAGAACCTGAGAATCACGGCTTCCATCTACATAAACAGTACCGCCCTTTGCACCGCCTTTGTACAGACGCTCATAAATACGCTGTACCTGACGGACAGAGAATCCACGTGGAGCATTGACAGTTTTTGAAATAGAGCTGTCAATCCATCTCTGAATTGCGCACTGGGTATCTGCGTGCTCTTCAGGAGTGAGTTCCATAGCGCTGACAAAGATATCAGGCAGTGTTGCACGAGTGTAACCTGGATGCAGTGCCAGCCACTGATCAACGATTGAAGCATTGACTTCAATGAATTTTCCCAGACGTCCAGAACGGAAGTAACTGAAACTGAAATAAGGTTCAAGACCTGTCGAAACACCAACCATTGTACCTGTTGAGCCAGTAGGGGCAATAGTCAGCAGGTGACTGTTGCGGATACCGTATTTCAGAATGTCCTGACGAATCTCTTCATTCATGGTTTTCATGTAGCCAGAATTAATGAATGCTTCACGACTGTCTAAGAATGGGAAAGATCCTTTTTCTTTAGCCAGTTCAATAGAGGTACGATAAGCCGCTTCTGCAATTGTCTTAAAGACAGTGTTGATTGTTTCCAGTGCATCTTGGGAGCCATAACGCTTTCCAGCCCAAATCAGAAGATCATGAAGCCCCATAATGCCAAGACCAACACGGCGTTCACCTAAAGCCTGATTTCTGTTGGCTTCAAGGAAGTAAGGTGTATCATCAATGACATTGTCCTGCATGCGGACAGTAAGCGCAACTGTTTCTTCCAGCTTGGAAAGCAAAAGCTCACCTGTTGTCTTGTTGACAAAATTGGCAAGGTTGACAGCAGCCAGATTGCAGACAGAATATGGAGCTAATGGCTGTTCACCGCATGGATTTGTTGCGACAACTTTCTGTCCATATGCTTTTGCGTTAGTTTTATCATTGGCATTGTCAATGAAGAAGATGCCAGGTTCGGCTGAATATGTTGCGCAGAAGCAAATCAAATCCCAGATGTCACGAGCTCTGACAGTACGATACGTTTTGACAGGGTAGCCTAGTGCTTCCCATTCACGAACATCTCCAACTTCATGCCAGTGTTCATCATAATAAGCTTTTTGTTCTTCATTGTAGTTTTGAAGATCAGGGAAGCGATGATCATATTCAGTGTCATTTTCAACAGCTTCCATAAATTCACGTGTCAATGTCACTGAAATGTTGGCTCCAGTGAGGAATTCAGGATTGTTGACAGAAAGAACACCGCCATTCATCAGCATTTCTCTGGCATGATCCTGTACCTGTGAAGGAATCGTGCGATTATCAACAACAGATTCATAAAGTTCTTTTTCAGCACGAGTCAGAGGAACA
>JAFQKG010000018.1 GCA_017397025.1 Erysipelotrichaceae bacterium
ATAATAAAAACCTCCTTCTATACAGACCGTAGTCAATTATAGAAAGAGGTTAATACTCCATCAACTACTGGGGATAATCAGCTCCCCACCAGATGAAGTAGATGGTCCCCAAACCCAGAAAGTGGTGGATACTTAAAAAAGGAACCTTTGGGTTCCTTTTGTGATTAAGCTTCCAGTTGAGCAATAGAGCTGTCCAAACGCTTTAAACTTTCTTCTTTGCCCAGGATTGCAGCAATTTCAATTGCACCGCCTGGTGTAAATGCCTTGCCTGTCAGTGCAATGCGAACAGGGAACAAGAGCTGACCATTTTTGATGCCCAGAGTTTGTACCAGATTCATTAAAACATCATGCAGATTTGCCTGTGACCAGTCTTCAGTGTTTGCCAAAGTTTCTCTTGCAGCTTTTAAAGAAGTTAGTGCAATTTCTGGATTTGTCTTCATCTTTTTGTTGATGTACAAATCATTTGAATATTCTGGATATGTATCAAAGAAATCCAGCATTTCATTGATTTCACCAAGAATGGATACACGCTGATGCAGAATTTCTGCAATCTGCTTTGTATCGTAGTCTGACTTGACTGCTTCTTTGATGTATGGCAGAACAAGTTCGTGGTAGGCATCAATGTCCATGTTTCTCAAATACATGCCATTCATCCATTTGAGCTTTTCAATGTCAAAGATTGCACCGGAAGTGTTGATTCTCTTGACGTTGAATGCTTTTTTGAGCTCATCCAGAGTGTAGATTTCCTGATCAGTTTCAGGAGACCATCCCAGCAGTGCAATGTAGTTGATAATTGCCTGAGGGAGATATCCTTTAGCTACCAGATCCTGGAATGAAGCATCGCCATTTCTTTTAGAGAGTTTGTGATGTTCATCTTTCATAACAGGAGGGCAGTGTACATAGATTGGCTTTCTCCATCCAAATGCATCATACAGAAGATTGTACTTAGGAGTGCTTGAAAGGTATTCGTTTCCGCGTACAACATGCGTAATATCCATCATGTGGTCATCAATAACATTGGCGAAGTTATAAGTAGGGAAGCCATCTGATTTCAGCAGAATCTGTTCATCCAATGTGCTGTTTTCTACTGTGATTGTGCCATACACTTCATCATCAAATGAAGTTGTTCCTTCTGGATTGATGTTTTGACGAATAACATACTTTTCTCCTGCAGCAATACGTGCATCGATTTCTTCTTTGCTTAGATTTTTGCAAGGGTCATCGTATTTGAAGGAAATGCCCTTGGCACTTGCCAGCTGACGCTGTGATTCAATGTCTTCTTCTGAACAGAAGCAGACATGAGCTCCTCCCAGCTCAACCAGTTTCCAAGCGTATTCCTTATAAATACCAGAGGCCATACGTTCTGACTGAACATAGGATCCATAGTTTCCACCGATATCTGGTCCTTCATCATGCTGCAGTCCGCATTGTTTCAGTGTGTTGTAAATAATGTCTGTTGCTCCTTCAACAAGGCGTCCCTGGTCAGTATCTTCAATACGGAGAATGAATACTCCGTCTTCTTCTTTTTTAGCTACCAGGTATTCATACAATGCAGTTCTAAGATTTCCGATATGCATGTAGCCTGTAGGGGAAGGTGCAAAACGTGTTCTAACTTTTGTCATAATCTACCTTCTTTCATTCCGTAACATTATAGCGTTTTTAGAACAATGTTTCAATGACAAAGTAGTCATGAAAACGCTTTATGAGTATAATAAAAGAAAAAGAGGTTGTTTATGAAGACTTTAATTGAAATCCTTGATTATGAACAAACTGAAAACATCATCAGTCCGCTTGTTTTTGATTTTGAACAGATTGTATTTATTTATGATATCAATCACAATGATCCTAAAAAAAGGCGTACTTTACGTGATTTACTTCAGTCTAAAAATATCAATAACCTAGTTTTTTTGCAGGTGGATCAGAATGATGATTCCATTTTTGATCAATTGGTTTTAAAGTATCCTGAGTGTATCTTTAATCTTTCCAATGGCAGCAGAACACTCTTGGTTAAAATGACACGCTATTGTGAACGGACTCATCAGCGCTGTTATACTTTGAATTTTCAAAGAAAATCATTCTGTAATTTACACGGCTGTGATGATTTAGAAAAACGATTTAAAGTTCCTCATTTGTCTGTAGCAAACATCATTGAACTTTCTTCCGGTGAAATCATTAAAACTGTACATGCGCTTCCATCCTTGGATGATGAAATGCTGAAGGATTTGCGAATCTGTATTGATGTCATGAATCACGATTCCAATGCCTGGACACGTCTTTTGGGTGTTTTTGCGAAAGAGCTGAAAGAGGAGGAGATGGAGGACAGTTTCTGGATGGCTTATCCTGAAGAAAAAACTCATCAGATGCTTCTGTATCAGCTGAAAGAAAAACAGATTCTTCACTGGTTTGATCATGGCTCAAAAATTCGTATTGTTTTTAAAAATCACAAACTGATGAAACTTTTTACTGATTCTGGTGCTTGGCTTGAATATCAAGCCTACCTTGAATGTTTGGATTCAGGGTATTTTGATGATGTGCGTATCAGTACTGTTGTTGACTGGAACAAAGAGAGTCAAGACAACAATGACCCAACTTGTGAAATTGATTTGATTGTCATCAAAAACTGCATTCCTGCTTTTGTTTCCTGCAAGATGAACAAGTGTTCTGCTCTTGATTTGTACGAGATCAAGCTGCTTTCAAAAAAACTAGGCGGATCTTTGGGAAGAGCTGCAGTGATTTCAAAAGCTGCTTCGCTTGAGAGGGGACAGCCGCTGTACTTAAAAGCACAGGAATTAGAAATTACAGTGATTGGTCAAAAAGACATTGAAGCAGGCAATATTGCGGATGCTTTACTCAATACTCTTCGATAAGCACACTCTGTGTGCTTTTTCTTTTAATCTAAATTTGATATGATTAATTATGGTGAGAACATGAAAGTACTGCTTTGTGCATTTAATGCAAAATATATACATAAGGCGTTGTCTTTGAGATGGCTTTATGTTGCAAAAGATCCTTCTATAGAAACTGAAATCATGGAATTTACTTTAAAAGATGATCTTAATCAGTGTGCTTTTCGTGCACTTGAAAAAAAGCCGGATGTCATTGCGATATCCACCTACATCTGGTCCAGTGAAGCGATTAAAAAGTGGATTGTTTTGTTGAAACAGATCAAACCTGAACTTCGAATTTTTGTCGGTGGCCCAGAAGTCAGTTATGAATTTGAAGAATGGCTGGATTTGCCGATTGAAGCTGTGCTTCGCGGTGAAGGAGAAAAAACGCTCTGGCAGGCAATTCGAAAGGAACAGCGCATTGATGGCTATGCATCCAAAGAGTGGGTTTCTGATGTTCCTTATGCAAAAGTGGAATTGTCTTGGCTGGAAACACTGGAAAGTCCATATTTCCTTGATTTTGATCTTAAAGATTCTTCACATCGTTATTTCTATTTTGAAACCAGCAGAGGCTGTCCATATCGATGCAGCTATTGTTTAAGCTCACTGGATGATGAAGTTCGTTTCTTTTCCAAAGAATACATTGAAGCTCAATTGACAAGACTGAAAGAAGTTCCTGTCAAGCAAGTGAAATTTCTGGATCGTACTTTTAATGCCAATCCTTCTTTTTCACTTTGGATTGCGCGTTTGATTGAATCATTGAATCTAAAGACTTCATTTCAGTTTGAGATTGTCGCAGATCGTCTGAATCAGGAAATGCTGGATTTTCTTGTTCATGAAGCAGATCGCTCTCACTATCGCTTTGAAGCAGGTGTTCAGTCATTCAACAACAAAACATTAAAGGCTGTTGGAAGAATTCAAAACAATGAAAAGCTGAAAGAGATTCTTTCCTTTCTTTCTAAAGAAGGGTACATCATTCATGCAGATTTGATTGCAGGTCTTCCATTTGAGAACTATACATCTTTTAGATCCAGTTATGATCAGCTGTTTCTTACGGGTGTTGATGAAATTCAGGTTGGTATTCTTAAACTTTTGAAGGGGACATCCATTCGTACAGATTCAAAGCAACTGGGACTTGTATCTGAAAAGAAACCGCCATATGATGTATTGTCAACTCCATGGATTTCTATAGATGAGATGAAAAGAATTCATGATGCTTATCATGCAACAGAAAAATTTTATAACAGTGCTCGTTTCAGACATTCGCTGGGTGCTTTTTTGTCATTAGGCTGGATTGATAGTCCTTTTGAATTTATGGTGGAATGCGGGAAAAGACTCAACGAGTTAAAGGCTCCTTATCAGTTGAGTGATTTGTATCTGCTTGTAAAAGATGTGATGAAGAATCATGATGAAGAATTGGTTGAATCTATTTTATTGACGGATTATATGATGCAGTTCAAGCAGCGTCCGCCTAAGATTTTTACTCTTCAGAATTTAAAGGAAAGAAAAGAATGGATTCACTGGCTGAGTGAAACAAAGGGTTTTGACGAAGACTGGCTTTCGCATTATACTAGTTGTTGTGCAGGATACTACAAACAAAAAAGAGCTGTACAAATGGTAATTTATAATGCTGAGCATCAGCATCCTAAACGGATATGGATTACTTCCGATAAAGAAGTAATTGAGGAGGAATAACAATGAAAGAATTGATGATTGCCACCAGCAATGCACATAAGGTGGATGAATTTAAAAAGATGCTTGAACCAAGAGGAATTGTGGTAAAGAGTCTTTTGGATCTTGATGAACAGTTTGAGATTGAAGAAAATGGAACAACCTTTGAAGAAAATGCATTGATCAAAGCAAGAAGCATTGCCAGACATTTGAACATGGCAGTGATTTCTGATGATTCAGGACTTGTCATTGATGCACTGAATGGTGAACCAGGGATTCACAGTGCACGTTATCTTGGTCATGACACTGATTACATGACAAAAAATACGATTATCTTAAATCGCCTTGCTGATGTTGAAGGCAATGACCGCTCGGCACGATTTGTCTGTGCGATTGCGCTGGTGTATCCAGATGGCAGAGAAATGACATTTACAGGAACATTTGAAGGATTCATCCATGATCGCATTGAAGGACCGAATGGATTTGGCTATGATCCGATTTTCTATTATCCTCCATTTGGTACAACTTCTGCCAATGTCAGTGATGAAATGAAAAATGCTGTTTCTCATCGCGGCAATGCATTGAAACTATTGATGGAGTATCTGGATCATGAAGAAGCCTAAGTTTCTTGTTTTTGCATGGATTTTAATGATCTGTGCTGTGTTCCTCACGATTCTTGATGTGAGCTGTTTTGATCGTTCTTTTTATATAAAAGAATATGAAAAGAATGCAACAGCTCAAGTCATTCAGATTTCAGACGAGAATCTGATGAGAGTGACTGATCATCTTTTGGATTACATACAGGACAAAGAAGAAGTACTGAGTATTTCTGCAGAAATTGCAGGAGTAGAGCGCAATGTGTTTGATGAGCGTGATACAGCACATATGGTAGATGTAAAAGCACTCTATTTGAATGCCATGACGTTTAGAAACATTGCCTTTGTACTTTCTTTTGTTTTGTTTGCATGGAATGCTTTGAATATAAAAAAAGAATTCATTGTGTCACTGGGAGTTTCATTCTATAAAGCTTTGGGTATTTTTATGACCATTTGCATTGCAGTCATTGTAGGTGCTGCGATTGATTTTGATTCATTGTGGCGTTTGTTTCATCGCATCTTTTTTACCAATGATTTGTGGCTTTTGGATCCAAATGTCAGTGTTTTGATCAATATGGTTCCACTTCAGTTTTTCTTTGATCTGGTCACAAAAATTGTGGTGCTGTTCATTGGTTTTTTGGCAGTGACTTCAACTGTATTTCTCATCGTTTTGAAGAAGGTGATCAACCAATGATTCATGTCGTGCTTTTTGAACCGGAAATTCCTCAAAATACTGGTAATATTATGCGTACCTGTGTAGCAACTGCCAGCAAGCTTCATTTGATTGAACCGCTTGGATTTGAACTTTCAGAAAAAGCAATTCGTCGATCTGGAATGGATTACCGTAAAGACCTCAACATGGAAGTGCATCCAAATTGGGAAGAGTTTTATTTAAACAATCCTGGGCGTTATTTGTTTTTAACGCGTTATGGACATAAAGCACCTTCTGAATTTGATTTTTCTAAAGAGACGCAAGACATCTATCTGGTGTTTGGCAAAGAAAGTACAGGTATTGATAAGAAGATATTGAAAGAGCATTTGAATGAATGTGCACGTTTTCCAATGGTGGCATCTGCCCGTTCTTTGAATCTGAGCAATACTGTCGCAATTGCAGTTTATGAAGTGCTTCGTCAAAGAAACTATGAATCACTAAGTACTGATGAAGTTCTGAAAGGAGCTGATTTCCTGGATGAATTTGAATAATCTGGATACCTGGTTTTCAGAAAACAGGAAGCGATGCTGCATCTTATTTACTTGTTTTGCTGTTACTGGCATGATTTGGGCTTTTGGAATGATGGGGTGCAGTACATCAGTTGTGTATTTTTCTGATCCTTATTCATATATCCTGTTGTTTGATGATCCGAATATCAGTCATTTTTTTCTGGGAAGACTTGTGTTCAACGCAATGGAATATCTATATACTGGAAAAGGGATAGTATGGATTTTTCTTAAAAGTCTTTCCGTATTGGATGTTGTTTGGCTGATGCTGGGTATATTGATTCTGTTTCAGGATTCCAACCATCTTTATGTATCAAGAATGCGGATGTTTACTATCATTCTGATGATTTCTTCTGTTTTGATTGTCGCCGTCTATTCTCTGTTTTTGGCATTTGCCTCTATTCAGCTGACAACAGAAGCTGGTTTTTCGCTTCTTTACAAAGCAGGACGCTATGGACAGATTGCAGGAGCTGGGTTAGAGTGCTGCAGTTTGTTTATGATGTTCATGATGATGTTGAAAAAGAAATGACAAAGGACGGGAGCTTCCCGTCCTTTGTGCTAGAATTCTTTCAGTTCGCTGAATTTTGTGTTTGGATCGCCATCGTTTTTTGAACGGATATACTGCTTACCGTCGCGTCCTGTAAACAGCATGGCATTTTCAATCTTGCCAGCTTCAACAGCTTCTACTGCCATTTCATAGTCATAAACCTTTCCGGAATCTGACTTGAACTGATGCAGAGAACCGTCCTTGTTTTTACGGACTGCAACGAAGCGTTCCATCTGTGAAGACTTTTCTTTTTTAGCCATTTTTATCGCCTCCTGATACTATTGTTGTACGAAGAATGTCAAGCTATCCAGATTTTATTTGGGAAAAGATGGATTTTTGTTTACAGTTGTAAAAGATGAGCTTCTTGTTTGTCGTAGAGAGTGAAATTGTGTATAATAGTTTCGAGGTGACTGTAATGATAGAAAATATCAATGATTTTCTTTCGGTAGCGACGATGACATTTTTTCTGCTTTTGATAGCATATGGCTTATTTGTCAGCTTCAACAGGAAGCGTGTTCGCAAGCATATCGAAGAAGAGTATTATTACTATCAGGACAGTGATGACCTGGATGATGAAGATTAAATGGAGGGTAATATCATGTTTTTACAGAAAATTGAATCAGAGAAGGCTCCTAAGGCGATTGGTCCTTACAGCCCTGCAATCAAATTGGGAGATTTTGTGTATCTTTCAGGACAGATTCCTGTGAATCCTGAAACAGGAGTGATGGCTGAAACGATTGAAGAACAGACTGCTCAGGTTATGAAGAACATTGAAGGTCTGCTCAGTGAAATGAACCTTGAGCTTCGCCACATTGTGAAGACAACAGTGTTTGTGACAGATTTGGGTGAATTCAGCAGAATGAATGAAGTTTATGCTTCTTATTTTGATGAGCGCTATCCATATCCTGCACGTTCTTGTGTGCAGGTTGCAGCTTTGCCAAAAGGGGCAAAAGTTGAAATCGAATGCCTTGTGCTGGATACTTTAGCTTATGAACAGCAGATGATGCAGGGATGCGGCGGATGCAGCGGATCAGGATGCGGTTCTGAATGTTGCGAAGGAGACTGTGGCTGTTCTGAATAAAACAGCTCTCTGATTTGAGGGACTTGCATGAAGGCTTTAAAAGGAATTGACTATTTTTATAATGATACTTTAAGAAATCAGGTAATCATTGGATCTGGTGGACTTTTGTACGCTTCAAGCGGAAAGGCAGAGAATCTTCTTGAACTGCTGTGTGAAGCCAATGGAAGAAGCTTAAGCGGATCGATTTCTTTGTTTTCAAAAGTGAATCGTTCACATCAGAAATCAGGAGTTTTAGTCAATCCTAACCAGCAGGAAATTTATTTTCCGACTCATGCAGGTAATAATGCAGCGTGCATCTGGATCAATTATGGACACATCAATAAGTTGACTGCTGCTCCATTCAATGAATGTATCATTCATTTTGACTCAGGTGCTATGCTTCAGGTCAAGTGCTCAAGAAGAGTCATTCAAAGACAGATGAAACGATGCCTGTGTGTCCTCAAATCTCTCTGTAACCCTTATGAAATCATCTCTGAGATGGTAAGTCCTATTTAAAGGAGATAGCTATGGAAACAATGATACTCATTTTAGGGGGACTGATTGCGGCCATGCTGATGATTCTGATTGTTCTTACAATGGTCAATAAATCATCTTCTGAAGCAGCAGTTCGTTCCTTGATGATGGATTCAGAGCGTGCCAAGCGAAGAGAACTGGATGAACTAAAAGATCAATTCCAGGATGATATGAATGAATTAAAGGACAGATTGAATCACGATCTTGTCCTTTTTCAAAATTCGCTTGCACTCACTGTCCGCAAAGATCTTGATGTGATGAATGAGTCAACTGCTCGTCGTCTTAATCGTATTGAACTATCAGTTTCAGATTCCTTGATGAAAGGTTTTGACAGAACAGCACAATCTTTTACAGCAGTATCTGAACAGATGGCGCGTATTGATGAAACACAGAAAAATCTCAAAGCCTTGTCTGAAAACATCATCTCTTTGGAAGAAATTCTAACAGATAAAAAATCACGCGGCACATTTGGTGAAATTGAACTGTATTCATTGATTGAACATGTGTTTGGTCTGGATGGACAGCGTTATCGCAAACAAGTCAAACTGTCCAATGGCTTTATTGCAGATTGTGTCATGTTTGCACCTGAACCGTTAGGAAATCTTGTGATTGACTCGAAATTTCCACTTGAAAACTACAGCCGACTCATCAAAGCAGGTGCAAATACAGATGAATACCGCAAAGCAGCTTCTGAATTTAGAAAAGATGTGAGAAATCACATTTCTGTGATTGCGGACAAATATTTGATTGCTGGAGAAACTGCAGAATTTGCCTGCATGTTTATTCCTTCTGAATCAGTGTTTGCCGAAATTGTAGCTCATTTTGATGATTTGGTTCAGTTTTCTTATCAGAAAAAAGTATATCTTGTCTCTCCTACTACAATGATGGCGTATCTAAATGCAATCAAGGCATTTTATTTGAATCAGGAGCGGTCAGAAAAAGTTGTTGAAATTCAGCAGGAATATGCCAAGCTTTCCAAAGAATTTGAACGATTTGTTCAGCGATGGCAGATACTGGTCAAAGATTTTGACAGAATCCAGATGGATATGCACAATCTGGATATCACTGCAGACAAAATCATTCGTCGGTTTCAGCAGATTGAAGCTGTCGATTTAAGTCATTCAAGTGAAGAAAAAAGCTTGTAAGTCATTAATAAAGTGATATGATATTTTTTAGAGAGTAGGGGATTTCTTATGAAACTGACAATGAAAGATGCAAAGGCAATCACGATGGTTGTCATTTCTGCATTGTTTTATTCTTTTGCGATGAAGGCATTTGTAGATGCCGGAAATCTGTTTCCTGCAGGATTTGCGGGAATTGCAACGCTTATCTCGCGCTGTCTGGATGAATTTGCAGGCATCAGCGTTCCATTTGGTGTGCTTTATTTTCTGTTGAATGTTGGTCCTACAATTCTTGTTTATCACTACGTTGGTCATCGTTTTACGATTTATTCTGTGATGCAGTACACCTTGACCAGTCTTTTCACTGAAGTTCTGCCGGCTTTTCCGCTTACAGATGATCTTCTTCTGATTGCGATTTTTGGAGGAATCATTGGAGGTTTTGCGGTTTCTGTTGCTTTGATGGCAGATGCTAGCACAGGCGGTATGGATTTCCTTGCGATTTTCTTTTCAAATCGTTTCAACAAAGAGACTTGGAGCTATGTCATGATGGTCAATGCCAGCATTCTTGTCATTGCTGGGGTACTGTTCTCATGGGAACAGTCACTGTATTCCATCATTTATCAGTTCTGCAGCAATCAGATGGTGAAAACACTGCACAAACGTTATAAATTGAAGTCTTTGTTTATTGTGACAAAGCATCCTGAAGCAGTCAGTGAAGCAGTCTTTAAAACCTGTCGTCATGGCATTACAAAAATCAATGCAGAGGGCATGTATTCAAGAGAAGAAAATAGCCTTCTGTACATGACTGCAAATGATTATCAGATTCGTGACATCATTAAAAGCATCAAAACAGCGGATCCGAAAGTCTTTATCACTGTGATGAAATCAGATGAAATTGTCGGCAACTATTATCAGGTACCGTTTGACTAAGGAAGATCTTCTTCCTTTTTCTTATTTTAGGAGGTTATTATGAATTGCAGAAAAGCAGATATGCAGGATCTTAATGAGATGATGAACATTGTGCGTGAGGCTCAGCAAGATCTTAAAGAGTTGAAAGTTGATCAGTGGCAGAATGGATATCCAAATGAAACCGTTCTTACTGAAGATATAAAAAAGGGCAAAGCTGTCGTTATTGAAACAGAACATGTTGTCGGATTTATGGTTGTTTCTATGAATGATGAGACAACCTATGATCCTTTAAAGACGTGGAAAAAAGAGGATTATCTGGTTCTGCATCGCTTTGCAGTTCACAAAGAAGTTCAGCGCCAGGGTGTTGCTTCAAGAATGATCGAAGAAGCAAAAAAGATGGCCGTTTCTCAGAAAATATTTTCTATTCGCATTGATACACATGAAAAAAACGTCAGAATGCGACGTTTTCTTGAAAAGAATCAATTTGAAGAAAGAGGAGTCATCTATTTGAAAGATGGCAATCCAAGAATAGCGTATGAACTTTTATTCTGATTTCAACGTGTAGACAACGATTTCTGCTGGAGAGAGGAATCGAGCATCTGCTTTGGTTGTTCCGCAGCCATTGGTAATGTCCAGCATCATATGATCTAAATGATGGGTTCCGCGATAGTATTCCTGCGCACCAACTGGCTGATAAAGAGCACCAAGCAATGGCAGAACAATCTGGCCGCCATGTCCATGGCCAGCAAGGAAAACATCCGCTTTGGAAGTTGTGATTTCTAGTGCTGTGTCTGGGGTATGACAGAGCACAAGTGAGAAGTCATCACTTCGAATGGTATCAAATGGTGTTACTGGATCTGGATGTCCTAAAAGTCCGCTTTCAAGGCCAGTTAGAACAATGGATCCGCTGCTGCCGTTTCTGATTCTAAGCGATTGATTGTTCAGTACTTCAAATCCAGCGTTGTACAGAATTGTTTCTACCATATCAGCAGTTGTAGAAGATTCAAGGTCATGATTACCTAAAACTGCAAATTTTCCTTTTTCGGCTTCGATGCAATTTAACAAAAGAGTGGCTGTTGTCTGTGCAGTTTCACTTGGAAGACGATTAGCGGGATGATCAAACAGATCTCCGCCAAACAAGACAATGTCAGGATTTTGCTGGTTGATCAGATCAACAATGGCTTTGAAGCGTTTTTCATCGACATAGGCATTGTAATGAACATCGCTGAAGAAGACGATTTGAATGCCATCCATGGAAACTGGAATTTTTTCTGAGGAAATTGTTTCATTGCGCACATGAAGTTTCTTTGGCGCAATCATTACTGCGTGAACAAAGCACAGCAGAATGAAGAGTATGATGCTGATCACAATGATCAGTATTTTTTTTGTTTTGCTCATGATATCACCTGGTTCACATTGTATCATATTTTCATATGTTTAAGATACGAAAAGTTGGAGAAGATGTATGTTGGTGATCAACAATGAAAAAGAAAACTTGGATTCTTTTTTTTATGACAGTTTATGGATTTGGCGCTTTAAGCACAACTCAGACAATTCCTTGGATCAAGGAAAATGGCTTTGATGCCATGCAGCAGGGATTTCTATTGGCCTCTGTTGCTTTGTTTACAATTGGTCTACAGATTGTTTTTGGAGTTCTTTCTGATCGAACAGCTAAGATGAAACTCTATTTCCTTATCGTTTATGCAGGAGCTTTAGCAGCAAGTGTTTGGATGTACTTCCAGAAAATTAGCTCTTTCTGGCTCATGTTTGTGTTGATTGGAGGAATAGGAGGAGCATGCCGATGTTATCAAAGTATGATTGATACCTGGGTGCTAGAAAGCAGTAATGCTTCCAGTGAATTTGAAAAGGACAAAGCAATTGGTTCAGTTGGATGGGCATTAGGGGCATGGCTAGCAGCTTTGTTATTAAACTGGCTTCATTTTTCTGCATTGGGATGGGCTTGTGCTTTGTGCGGCATTGCAGCACTTTCTTTATGTCTTAAACTAAAAGATGTAGAAAGACAATCGACAATGAAATGGTCTCAGCTGAAACAACTGGCTACAAACAAAGAATATGTCGTTCTTGTTTTGATTATGCTTGTACTGTTTTCAATGGGCTGTGCAGATATTTATCTTGTCGTGGATAAGATGATGTCCTTAGGAGGTACGAGTTTTCATGTTGGATTGAAATGGGGACTTCAGTCCCTTGCAGAAGCACCTGTATTTTTAATTTCAAAAAAGCTGCTTGAACGTTTTCAAATGATTCCTCTTTTGATGTTTTCAACACTGATGTTTGGTGTACGTTTTTTGATCTATGGATTTGTGCAAAATGTATGGATTCTTGTTTTGTGTTCATTAATGCAAAGTGTTACTTTTCCAATCGCAATTTACTGTACAAAAATTGGTATTGATCAGTGCACTGACGAGGAAATCAAGTCTACTAGTCAGCTTGCTGGTGCAAGCATCTATATGGGAATATCTTTATTGGTTATGCCAGTGCTTACCACTTGGCTTGCTAGTTGTTTTAATCAGGACATTGCACTGTTTTGTGTTGCGGGTTGTTCTGTTTTTGCATTGTATCTGATTCAAGTGTACAGAAAAATCAACTCATGATATGATTCTTCTATGGAGGAATCTCTATGAAAAAACTAATGATTGATCTTGATGGGACGATGTACCATGGAACAAGGATGATTGAACGCGGGAATGAGTTTCTAAAAATGCTCGATCAAAAAGGCATTGAATATCTTTTTTTGACCAACAATGCTTCCAGAACATCTAAACAGGCTGCAGAGCATATGCAGCATATGGGTTATTTGAGTGTTCAGCCTGAGATGTTTTATACCTCTGCAATGGCAGCTGCTGATGAAGTCAAACGTATTTCTGATAAGCGCAGAGCTTTTATGATTGGTGAAAAGGGACTTGAAGATGCTCTGCTGCAATCAGGATTTGAACTTGTTGAAGAAAATGCGGATTTCGTTTTTGTAGGGCTTGATCGGCATGCGGATTATCACAGATATTCTTTGGCATTAAGACAGCTGAAAAAGGGGGCAGTTCTTGTTGGAACCAACGATGATGTCATTCTTCTTTCTGAAGAAGGAGTCAATGTTGGTAATGGAACCATTGTTCGCATGCTTGAAATCTGCAGCGGTCAAACAAGCATGAAAAT
>JAFQKG010000188.1 GCA_017397025.1 Erysipelotrichaceae bacterium
GGTAGAAGAAGCCTGTGAACGTTTAGGAATTTACAATGTTGCAACACAGAAAATGGACAGCACGAAGGCCCATGAAGTGTTTGAAGCTGAGTCATTTGATCGCATGCTTCTAGATGTGCCCTGTTCAGGTCTTGGCACGCTTCGTCAAAAGCCTGAAATTGCCTTTACCTTAACGCCGGAGGGGCTGGATGAAATTGTGGATATTCAAAAAAAAATTTTAGACAGCTGCAGTGTGCTTTTGAAAAAAGAAGGAGTTTTAGTTTACAGTACCTGTACACTCAATCAGAAAGAAAACAGTCGACAGATCAAGGCTTTTATTGAACGTCATCCTGAATTTGTACTGCTGGAAGAAAAGACATGTTTTCCGTATGAAAAAGACTGGGATGGATTTTATATGGCAAAGCTTTTAAAAACGAAATAGAAATGGTAAAATAACAATTGGTGAGAAAATGAAAACAATTTATGATTACAGTTATGCTCAGCTGGAAGAGCTGATGCTTCAAAAAGGACAAAAGAAATATCGTGCTGGGCAGATTTTTTCGTGGCTGTACCAGAAGCGTGTTGTTTCTTTTGATGAGATGAGTGATATTTCTCACGTTTTTTTAGAAGAGTTAAAAAGCGAATATGTCATCAACCCGATTGAGATGATTGAAAAACAGGTTTCAAAAGACAAGACAGTGAAATATCTGTTTCGTCTAAGTGATGGAGCACTTGTAGAATCCGTACTGATGCATTTTGACTATGGGAAAAGCCTATGTGTCACTTCTCAGGTTGGATGCAATATGGGGTGCAGATTCTGTGCTTCAGGACTGCTTAAAAAACAGCGTGACTGTACCAGCGGTGAAATTGTTGCTCAGGTGATGAGTGTACAAAAAGAATTGGATAAAACTGGAGATCGTCTTTCTCATGTGGTGATCATGGGGACAGGGGAACCTTTTGACAATTATGACAATGTCATGAATTTCTGCCGTACCATCAATCATGACAAAGGATTGGCGATTGGAGCACGGCACATTACAATTTCAACCTGTGGTCTGGTGCCAATGATTGAACGGTTTGCTGGTGAACATGTTCAGTATAATCTGGCGATTTCATTGCATGCGCCAAACAATGAATTAAGAAATCAACTGATGCCAGTCAACCAAGCCTATCCAATTGAAGTGCTGATGGCGGCATTGAAGAAATACAGTGAGGAAAACAATCGCCGTTTGACATTTGAATACATTCTTTTAAAAGGAGTCAATGATTCTCTGGAACATGCAGCTCAGCTGGCTTCTTTGATTCGAGGGCTGAATGCCTATGTCAATCTGATTCCTTACAATGCAGTGGATGAACATGGTTTTCAATCTACGGATATGAAAAGTGCAATGAAGTTTTATGATGCCCTTATGAAAAATCGTGTCAAGGCAACACTGCGTGCCAAGCATGGGGATGACATTGATGCGGCATGTGGTCAGCTTCGTGCAAAACGTCAGGGAGAACTGAAATGAAAACGTATGGATCCACTGACAAAGGCTTAGTCAGAAAAACCAATCAGGACAGTTATGTCATCGCAGCCAATGAGTGCGGTGACCTTTTCTGCATGGTTTGCGACGGTATTGGCGGATCTAAGGGCGGAGATGTTGCTTCCAGCACAGCTGTGCGTTATTTTTCTCAGGTGTTTAGTGAGAATCAAGGGTTTAAAAATGAAAATGAACTGCTGAAATGGCTGAAAATTCATATTCGAAAAGCCAATGATGAAATCTTTACTCTATCAACAACTCGTCGTGAGTATCATGGCATGGGAACAACCATGGTCGCTTTGCTTTTGAGCAAAATTGGCAATTATGTTATTAACATTGGGGATTCACGCTGCTATGCACTGTTTGAAAGTGGGCAGTTCATTCAGCTTTCAGAAGATCATACATTGGTGCAGGAAATGCTCAACAATCATGAAATTACGCCTGAAGAAGCTAAAAATCATGTGCGTAAACATTACATTACCAATGCACTTGGTGTTTGGAATGAGGCAAAATATGATGTAATGCACATCAGGGAGGCAGTGGATTATTTTCTGCTTTGCAGCGATGGGCTGCATGGTTATGTTGAAGATGCAGTGATTGAAAAAGTCTTGAGAGATACGCGTCTAGATGCTAAAAAGAAGCAGCAAAGACTGATGGATTTGGCGCTTTTGGCAGGTGGACTAGATAATATTACAGTTTTATTGATTAGAATGGAGGAAGCTGAAGCATGAACAAGATGATTGCAGATCGATATATGATTGTAAAGCATATTGGCAGCGGCGGTATGGCTGATGTTTATGTGGCGATGGACACGCTTTTGAATCGTGAAGTTGCCGTGAAAGTGCTCCGTGGCGAGCTGAGCAATGATCCAGTTGCACTGCTTCGTTTCCAGCGCGAGGCACAGGCCTCCTGCGCTTTGATTCATCCTAATATTGTAGAAATCTATGATGTTGGTGAAGACAATGGTGCTCATTTTCTAGTCATGGAATACATTCGTGGAAAAACATTGAAGCAACTGATTCATCTGCGCGGCGCACTTGCCATTGATGAAGCTGTGGCCATCATGAAGCAGCTTGTTTCTGCGACATATGAAGCACATAAACGAGGAATTATTCACCGTGATATCAAGCCTCAGAATGTGCTTGTCAAGGATGATGGAACAATTAAGATGGTAGACTTTGGGATTGCACTGGCACATGATGCACTGCAGCTGACTCAAAGTGATTCTGTCATGGGGTCTGTCCATTATCTTGCGCCTGAGCTAGCCAAAGGTGAACAAGCAACAGTGCAAAGTGACATCTATGCACTTGGGATTGTATTTTTTGAACTTTTGAGCGGACAGGTGCCATTCAGTGCGGATCAGCCTGTTCAAGTTGCACTGAAACACATTCGAGAAGAAATGCCATCCATCAAGTCGATGATAGTGGATGTGCCTCAAAGTGTTGAGAATATCATTTTGAAGGCTACTGCAAAAAAGAAAGAATACAGGTACAGAAGTGCTCTGGAAATGTATCAGGATTGTTCGACTTGTCTTTCAGAAATGCGCAGAAATGAAGAAAAAATCGTCTTTGATGTGATGGAAGAAAAAGGGGAAAGTACAATTGTGATGGACCAGGTCAAAGATGTTCGTTCTGCTTCAAAAAAGAAATCTTCAAAATCTTCGAAAAAGAAATCCAATACTGCAAAACATGCAGGATATGCAGTGTTGATTATAGCTTTGATTGTTTTGGCTGCTGCTGCCATCGTTGTGATGCTGTTTTTGACCAATGGTTTTTCAGGGAATAGAACTGCTGCTGTACCAGGCTGTGTGGGCATGAGTGTTCAGGAATGCGAAACCGTAGTATCGGAAGCGGGACTGCAGCTCAATACATCCAATATTGTTTATGAACTGACGGATACCACAAAGGAAGGCATCATCATTGAAATGATTCCTGAAGAAGGCACTGAGCTTGAAAAAGGGTCTCATGTACGTATCAAAGTCAGCAAAGGGACTTATCTTGTTATGAATGATTATGTAGGTCTTAACATCAGCACGGCAAAAAAGGAAATTGCAGAGGACTTTGATAATCTAAGAGTGATTGTTGTTTCTGAAGAAAGCGAAGAGCCTGCTGGAACGGTCATCCGTCAGGAACTTTTAAAACCTCAAGATCGATTTGAACCAGGAAAAAGCTATGATGTTCGCCTAGTGATTTCTGAATACACAACACTTGTCATTCCTCATTCCATCATCAATATGGATGTTGAGGCAGCCAGAGAACTTCTTGAAGGCATGGGAGCACATGTTATTTTGAGCCGGCTGGATGCACCAGCTGTAGAAGAAGGACAGCTTAGCAATGTGATTTACAATGTTGTTGTCAATACATCGCCAAACACTGGAACAAGCTATACTCAGGAACAGGGAGCGTACATTACGCTGTATTTCTACTAGGTGAATTATGATTGCAAGAGTGATTAAAATTGTTTCGAATCAGTACACAGTGTTGATGAATGATCGGCGCTATGAAGCTGTCGCTATGGGGAAATTGCGTTTAAAAAAGTCTCCTGTTGTCGGTGATTTTGTACATATTGAAGAATTGGACGGGAAAATGTGCATTCAGAGGATTGAAGAGCGAAAAAATCAGCTCATTCGCCCAAGTATTGCCAATGTTGATCAGGCCATGATCATCATGTCTATGGTAGACCCTGACTTTTCGACACAGCTCGTCGATCGTCTTTTGATTCTGATTCAGCATGCTAAAATTCAACCGTTTCTGGTCATTACAAAAGTGGATGTTTGTGAGATGAGTGAACAGATGAAAGCCTGGATTGAAGATTATCGCAAAAGCGGTTTAGAGGTGATTCTGCATCGTAAAGGCGAGCACAATGAAAAGCTGATACAGCTGCTTCGCGGGAAAATTACAGTTTTAACGGGTCAAAGCGGAGCAGGGAAGTCTTCTTTGATCAACACGTATCTTCCTGATTTTGAAATTCAGACTCAGGAAATTTCAAAAGCACTTGGACGTGGGAAACACACGACTCGTCATACTGAACTTCATGAAGTCTGCGGCGGATGGGTTGCAGATACACCGGGATTCAGTTCATTGGACTTTGATCGAATGAGCGTTCAGGATTTAAAGGATGCAATGTGGGAATTTGATAATGCTTCTTCCTGCAAGTTCAGAGATTGTGTTCATGAAAATGAACCAGGCTGCGGAGTAAAAAAAGGAGTGGAAGAAGGAACAATTTCTTCTATCCGTTATCAGCACTATCTTGAAGTACTTCATATGATTCAAAATCGAAAGGAGAAATACTGATGATTGTTGCACCTTCTATTTTATCTATGGATTTCAGTGATACAAAAAAATCCATTCTTGCACTGGAGGAGTCCTGTGCAGAGTGGATGCATTTTGATGTGATGGATGGGCATTTTGTGCCTAATCTGACATTTGGTCCAGATATTTTAAAAGCGATGAAAAAATCAAGTTCACTTTTCATGGATGTGCATGTCATGATTAGTGATCCTAAGAAATATGCAC
>JAFQKG010000189.1 GCA_017397025.1 Erysipelotrichaceae bacterium
ACATCATTGATTCCATCCCCAAATACAACGATGTCTTTTTCATTACCACCTAAAAGCTCCACCATACGCTTGATACCGCGATATTTGTCATCACTCTCAAAAATCGTAAAATCATAAGTTTTCATTGGATACTGCCCCAAAAGCGAAACCTCAGGAATCTGTGCAATCTTTTCTGGATCCTTTTCAACAAACAACCGGCGAACGGGTTCATTCTTTAAACGTTCATCAAAAGTTTCATCGACATACACGCTCATAAATGGAAGTGTATTTCCAACACGTTTGATAAATGTCTCATCCTTTGTTACTCGCTTATCACTGTCCTCAAATGAAGCAGCAACACTCATACCTAATGCATAAGCTTTTTCAACAATTGCTTTCACAACATTTTGATCAAGACCATCATCAACCACTGTCTTTCCATCGATGACAATGCAGTTTCCACCCTCACATACCATGTTTTTAAAGCCATGGTCTTCTGCAAACTGTCTTGCTCTAAAATGGGCTCTACCTGATGCTAAGGCACAAACATGTCCTTTTTCTTCCAGTCGATGAATAGCCTCTACTGCAGAAGGAACCACTTCAAAATTCATAATATTAGTCAGTGTTCCATCAATATCAAAAAAGAAAAATTTTCTCTCCATTCTTACCACCCATTGAATTATATCATATTTTTTTCACACAGAATAAAAAAGGGGGATTATCACATCAAAATGATAATCCCAGAGAGAAAAGAATACTATTTAATATCTGATACAACTGCGCTGTTCAGTACACCAACGAATTCACTTACATGAACTGTGCATCCTGACAGAACATCAGCATCTGTGCTCTTGCCGCTATCATCCAGCTGAGCACCAGTGAAATCAGCGATTGTTTTTCCAACCAATGTGCTTTCCAGATGAGCAATCTGCTTGTCCCATTCGCCATTTGCTGCGAATTTGCCCATGCCGTATGCTTCGCCTTTTTCCTTCTTTGTTGGTGCAGCTTCTAAAGCAACCTTGCCTTCACCATCAACAGAAGCCTTGTTCTGTGCTGTATCAAATTCTGCAAAAACAATCTTATCTTCTGCATCAAGAACAGCCATACCAAATGTAGTGACAACTTCTGCAGAGCCTGCTCCATCAACAACATCTTTTGCAGTTGTTTCAGTATAAGAACCAGCTGCAACCTTTACAGCACCTACAACATCTGTCAAAGAACGATTTGCTGCATCCAGTGCCAGAATGAATTCATTAACATGAACTGTGCATCCAGACAATACATCTGTGTTTGTTGCCTTACCAGCTTCATCCAGTTCCATTGTAACAGCGTCTGAAATATTCATTCCAATCAATGTGCTTTCCAAATGAGCAATCTGCTTGTACCATTCACCATTTGCAGCATAAGCACCCATACCATAGGCATCGCCTTTTTCTTTCTTTGTCTGTGCTGTTTCCAGCGCAATCTTGCCTTCGCTGTCAATCTTTGCAGTATTCTGTGCTGTGTTAAAGCTGACATATTTGATAATGCCATTTTCATCCACAACAACTGCTACATAAGTTGTGACAACTTCTGCAGAGCCTGCACCATCCACAACATCCTTGCTGCTAACAGTTGTAAAGCTTCCAACACCTGCCTTGTAAACAGTTGGAGTTTCATTGTTTGTCCCTTCATCTGGGGTAGTTGTTCCATTATTTGCTGAGCCGCATCCTGTTAAGACCAGAACGATTGCCAGCAGTGCGATTAATTTTTTCATTCTTTCTTCCTCCACGCCGTAACATTCTAATCTTTTTTACTCCCCTATGTATATCCATATATCTTTACAAACTCATAGTTTATCCATACAATTCTCTATTAATTTCTTTACCATTCTTTCTGTTGACTTACTCAACAATTAAAAATACAATGATACTGAGGTGAAACCATGAAACCACAAGTAATTCGTAATCAAATCGTAACCGATGACTTATGTCATTTAATACGCAGTTTTGAACTAAAAGCTATTGAATATGGAAGTGTCATTACAACTTCCAACAATATTCAAGAAGAATCGTTTACTCACTTATATCGTTTAAATTATGTAGCAGAAGGTCATGTATTCTACAACTGCTGCGGAAAAACAATTCGAATTGAATCAAACACACTGGTTTATCTTCCTCCGCAAGCTATTTTGGAAGTCGATGAAGATGAAGAACAAGTCACTCTTTTCTTCATCAACTTTGAGGTAGGAAACCTTAACGCCCGTCAGCAATTCAACAATTTTATGGCCGAAACTTTCCCTCAGTTCCATGTCCATGATAAAGATAATCGTCTTCGCAAGCTG
>JAFQKG010000190.1 GCA_017397025.1 Erysipelotrichaceae bacterium
AGATGAATTTCTCCAGGCTGGAAAGGCCCATCAACAACAAGCTGATGCTCCATCCTTTTCAATGGTGAATGGGCATTCTCAAACAGCTGTTCATAAACACTTTGTGGACGCTGCATGAGTCTTCCTTTGCCTATAAATGTTACTTTTTGGCCGCATAGTGAAAAAACAGGGATTAGAAAACGCAGCGTCGAGCCTGATTCCTGACAATTTATATGCAGCTCATGAGTCTGTTTGATAGAGTTAATCCCTTCAATCAAAACATAGTTTTCTCCATAAAAGACTTTCGCGCCAAGCACCTCCATAGCAGTCAATGTGGCCTTAATATCTACGGAATAGTCAATGTTATCAATGCGGCTGACACCCTTTGCCAAGGCTGCACAAATCACAGCACGATGCGCCAAGGATTTGCTTGGGGGAACAGTGACATGAGGAAAAGCCAATTGAGAAGGATTTATAATGACTTTCATCGTATCCCTCTTTCCAACGCATCTGCAATAATGCGACATTTGTTGACCAATTTTTCAAACTTTTCCGGTTTCAAAGACTGACTGCCATCAGAAAGTGCACATTCAGGATTGTGATGAACTTCAATAATCAGTCCATCGGCCCCAGCTGCAATGGCTGCCATAGACATGGATTCAACATAGCGATAATCTCCTGTTGAATGAGATGGATCCACCACAACAGGCAAATGGGTTTTTTCTTTAAGAATAGGAATAGAAGTTAAATCCAAAGTATTTCTAGTGTACTTTTCAAAGGTACGAATGCCACGTTCGCAGAAAATCACATTTGGGTTTCCGCTGGCAATGATGTACTCTGCAGACATGATCCATTCTTCTATCGTATTGGCCATGCCTCGCTTTAACAGAATCGGTTTTTTAGTTTTTCCTAATGCTTTAAGCAATTCAAAGTTCTGCATGTTTCTGGCACCAATTTGAATCAGATCCACATGCTTTTCAAATTCTTCCAAATGCTCTGCACTCATCAGTTCAGAGACAATGGGGAGCTGAGTATGTCTGCCTGCCTCTGCAAGTTCGTGTATTCCTTCACTTCTTAATCCTTGAAATGCATAAGGTGACGTTCTAGGCTTGTAAGCACCGCCTCTTAGCATCACTGCACCAGCGTGTTTCACCTGCTCTGCAATCGTGAATATCTGATCTCTGTTTTCAACAGAACAAGGTCCGCCAATCAAGACAACAGGCTCATTACCGCCGATTTTGATGCCTGCAACATCAATCACAGAATCTTCAGGATGATATTGACGATTTGCCAGTTTATAAGGCGCCGTAATGCGCTGTACTTCATGGACACATTCATAAGCTTTGATGCGCTTTTCATCCAGAAGTTCTGTTTCTCCATCCAGCCCTAGTACATCATGATGTTTGGATGGAACACGTGTGACCTGAAAACCCTGCTGTCTTAAATCACGAATCAGCAATTCGATTTCTTTCTCAGGTGCATTTTTATTTAATGCAATGATCATGACAAGTGCCCCCTTTTCCAAGTTTCAATGATGGCATGAACTGTTTCCTCAATCGTCCCTTCATTGATGATCTGTGCATCTGCATACAATGCATACAAATCTTTTCGCTGCTCATAAAGTGCTTTCAGCTGCTGCTTCTTTGAACTAAGCGGGCGACTTTCACTGACTTCTAAAAGATTCAAGTCTCTTTTCAGCCAGATCACAAAACCATTCTGAAGCAATGCCACCATGTTTTCTCTACGTGTGACAATACCTCCTCCACAGGAAAGAATGCATCCTGTTTCATTCATGAATCGCTTAGTGAGTTCAGTTTCTTTGTTTCTAAATTCCTCTTCGCCATAAAGGTCAAAATAGTTCTTAATGCTCATGCCAATGTCTTTGACAATTTCAGCATCCAAATCAACTACTCTGCGGCCCAAAGCAATGCCCAACGCTTCTGCAATCGTACTTTTTCCACATCCTGGCATACCTATCAGTACCAAATTCTGCTTTTTTTGTACTAGCGACTCTACAAGCTGGCCAGTAATCGCATCAGGAAAAATTTTAGACTGAAAATACCCAGCAGCTTCAACTGCCTGTGCCACCAGCATCAATAAACCGCCGCAGGTTTTGATTCCTCTTAGTCTAGCTTCTGTTAAAAGTCTAGTTGACAATGGATTATAAATCACATCCAAAACTGCTTCCAGATGATCAAAGTAATTCAAATCAATGACCAGCTCATCTGAAGCAGGAAACATACCCACCGGACTGGTATTCACTAGAATTTGTGCATCTGTATGCTTTGCATAGCACTCTTCATATGTGATGGTTTCTTGAGAAAGATTTTTCTTAACCAGAATAATTTCAGAAATCCCATGTTTTTTCAGCACCCAGCAGATTGCTTTACTGGCACCGCCATTGCCCAAGACAATGGCTTTTTTTCCTTTGACATCAATGCCGTTCATTCTCAGCATCGCTTCAAAGCCTCCTGCATCCGTATTATGTCCTACGTATTTTCCATGTTCATAGACAATCGTGTTGCAGGCATGAATATCTTTGGTCACATCATCCATCTCATCCAGATAATTGAGTACTGTTTGTTTGTAAGGAATTGTCACATTGCAAGCAAGAATTTGTTTTTTCTCAAACAGTTCTTTTAATTGAAATTCGTCGACTTCAATCATCTGATAACCATGATTTCCCAATTGTTCATGGATGATTTTTGAATAACTGTGCCCCAGTTTTTTTCCAATAAGACCGATCATGACTTATGTCCCATCCAGTCCAATTCAGCAGATCTAGACATCAAAAGATCCACAAGACACAGTGCGCACAATGAATCAATCACAACACGCGCACGATGAGCAATGCATGGGTCATGACGTCCCTCAATTGTTAACTCTACAGGTTTCTTTTCGATAAAATCAACTGTTTTCTGCCTTTGATAAATCGACGGAGTTGGTTTAAGCACTGTCTTAAAAATCACTGGCATGCCATTGGAAATACCCCCATTGATACCTCCGTTGTGATTGGTTGATGTGACAATTCGTCCATTTTCAATGATAAAGGAATCATTGGCGTCACTGCCATTCATCAGGGAAAAATCAAATCCAGCTCCAAATTCAATGCCTTTAACACCACCAATTGAGAAAATCAACTGAGAGAGAGTGCTTTCTAAAGAATGAAAAGCTGGGTTTCCAATTCCCGCAGGAAGTCCTGCAATTGCGGTTTCAACCACAGCACCAACAGAATCCTGATTTTTTCTTGCTTCTTCAATGCATGAGCGCATTTGGACTTCTATTTCTTCAGAAAGAACACTAAATACTTTCTCATTGCATCTTTCTATTTGTTTTTCAGGATGCAGCGAATCAAATGATTCATCCTGTATGTCTTTCATTTTAAACAGATGTGACCCTATCTGAATCCCTCTTTCCTTCAAAAGCTGAAGGCATAGTGCTCCTGCAGCAACTAATGGAGCAGTTAATCTGCCTGAAAAATGTCCTCCGCCAGATGTATCCTGAAATCCTCCATATTTGATTTCCGCTGTGTAATCTGCATGCCCTGGACGTGCAACAGATCGCATTTTTAAATAATCTTTTGAGTTCTGCGCTTTGTTTTCAATCATTAGACAAATCGGTGTACCACAAGTTACTCCGTCTTTGACACCTGAAAGAAAGACAACCTGGTCCGCTTCATGACGTGATGTTGAAATATTGCCATGAGCTTTTCTTTTTTCCATCTGTTTTTCTAAGAATGATTCATCAATTCTCATTCCAGCAGGAAAACCATCCAACACACATCCAATCGCCTTACTATGACTTTCGCCAAAAAGCGAAACAGTTAAATATTGCCCAATTGTGCTTTTCATGACGCTTCCCTCCTGTTTAAAAGTTCCCTCATTTCCTGAAAACTTCTTGTTTCAATAGATGCACTTCCAATCTCTTTCACTGTAATTACATCAATTGTCTTTTTCTGTGCTTTTTTATCCATCATAAGCAACGTGAACAACTGATCAGCATTCACTTTGAGTTCTGATGGAGCATTCAGTTTCAACAGGCACTTTTTAATTCGTGAATGTATTTCTTCATCTTCAGTGATCATCAGCATTCCTAATCCAACTGCTTCTCCATGATAAAGCATCCCTTTTTGACTGCTTTCAATGGCATGTCCGATGGTATGGCCAAAATTAAGTATTTTCCGGATTCCCTGCTCGGTTTCATCTTCTTCCACAATTCTTTTTTTTATTCTCAATGAACGCAGAAGTATTTCATCAAGGTGACTTTCAATCTCTTCTTCTTCAAAAATACGAAATAGCTCTGCATCTTGAATACAGCCGGCTTTCAGTGCTTCAATCAAGCCATTCACAACATGACGCTTTGCAAGTGTAGAGAGTGTTTCTGGATCAATCAGCACAAGCCTTGGCTGCCAGAAAGCACCTATACAATTTTTGATGCCATCAGCATTGATAGCTACTTTCCCTCCAATACTGGAATCAATCTGTGAAAGTGTAGTTGTTGGAATCTGTATCA
>JAFQKG010000191.1 GCA_017397025.1 Erysipelotrichaceae bacterium
GCTCAGCAGATGATGGGCGGATTTACTGTTCTTCGTCTTGCAAGCTTGATTGGCGGCATGGCAAACGTTGAAATCACAAAAGAACAGCTGCTTGGATTGAATGCACAGTTGAACAAGATTCCTCGTGCATAAAAATACAAAGGAGATTGAAAAATCTCCTTTTACATTTATTTCATTCAACAATCCAAGTATAATTAAATATATAGAGGAGCAAAAATATGAGACAAGTATTAGAATTCAACACAAGATGGGCATTCTCTAAAGAAGCAGAACATAGACCTGAAACAATGCCAAACAAGTGGATATGGGTCAATCTTCCACACACTTGGAACAACATCGATGGCATTGATGGAGGCAATGACTATTATCGTGGTACATGCTGGTATGCCAATGAAGTGGATAAAACTGAATGGCTTCCAAAGGCAGATGAATATTATCTAGAATTTAGAGGTGCAAACTCTAGTGCTGATGTATATGTCAACGGGAAACATCTGGCACATCATGATGGTGGGTATTCTACATGGAGAGTCAATGTCACAGAAGAATTCAAAAAAAGTGAAAAACCATTTGTTGTCGTATCTGTCGATAACTCACCGAATCGTGAAGTATATCCACAGATGGCAGATTTCACATTCTATGGCGGTCTTTATAGAGATGTGAACATTATCTGTGTAAATCATAGTCATTTTGATTTGGATTATTATGGAGCTCCTGGTATCGCAGTCACACCAGAAGTGAATGGTAAAAATGCGAATGTAACTGTTGAAGTGTACACAACCAATGTGAAGGAAGGGCAGACTATAACCTATAAGTTAAAATCTGCATGCGGATGTGTGGTCACAGAAAAGACGGTACCAGCAAATAAAACAAAAACAGTTTTGGAAGTAGAAAATGTTCATAAGTGGCATGGACGTAAAGACCCATACTTGTATACTTGTGAAGTGACATTGAATGAAAATGAAGAAGTGCTGGACAATGTAAGTACACGCTTTGGTGTGCGTACATTTAGAATTGATCCAAATGAAGGTTTCTTCTTAAATGATGAGTATTATCCATTAAGAGGTGTATCCAGACATCAGGACAGATTGGGTAAAGGGAATGCACTGTCTAAAGAAGATCATAAAGAAGATATGGAACTGATTGCAGAAGTGGGCGCAACAACAATTCGTTTAGCACATTATCAACATGATCAGTATTTTTATGAGTTGTGTGATGAATATGGTATGGTCATCTGGGCGGAAATTCCATACATTTCAGATCATATGCCTACAGGAAGAGAAAATACAATCTCTCAGATGAAAGAACTTGTTGCACAGAACTACAATCATCCATCCATCGTGGTATGGGGACTTTCTAATGAAATCTCAATGAAGGGATCGAGTGAAGATCTCTTGGAAAATCATCGAATCTTAAATGATTTATGTCATGAAATGGACAAGACAAGACTGACTACGATTGCATGTGTATCGATGTGCAGCATGGATGATCCATATGTGCAGATTCCAGATGTCGTGTCTTACAATCATTACTTTGGCTGGTATGGCGGAGATACAACGATGAATGGGCCATGGTTTGACAAGTTCCATGCAAAACATCCAAACATTCCAATTGGATGTTCAGAATATGGATGTGAAGCGCTGAACTGGCATACTTCAAATCCTACACAAGGTGACTATACAGAAGAATATCAGGCATATTATCATGAAGAGCTGATTAAACAGCTGTTCACAAGAAAATATATCTGGTCTACTCATGTATGGAACATGTTTGACTTTGGCGCAGATGCACGAGCAGAAGGTGGAGAAAATGGTCAGAATCACAAGGGACTTGTGACCATGGACCGCAAATACAAGAAAGACAGTTTCTATGCCTATAAAGCATGGCTGAGTGATGATCCATTTGTACATCTGTGCGGTAAGAGATATGTGGATCGTGTCGAAGATGTTACAAAGGTAACTGTCTACTCAAATCTTCCTGAAGTAGAGCTGTTCGCCAATGGTGTGTCGTTAGGTAAAAAGACCGCAGAAGATCACTTCTTCTATTTTGATGTACCAAATGCAGGGACAACAGAACTAAAAGCAGTAGCAGGAGAATTTGAAGATACTTCCAGAATCAATAAAGTTGAAGTGTTCAATGAAGCATACAGATTGAAAGAAAAAGGTGCAATCCTGAACTGGTTCGATATTGAAGCTCCTGAAGGATATTTCAGCATCAACGATAAAATTAGTGATATTCTTGCGTCATTCAAGGGTAAACTTGTTTTAATGGGACTTGCAAAAGACGTCATGAAACAAATGAAGAGCTCAGATCAGAAAAAAGGCGGCATGGGTGATATGATGCCATCTGGAGATGGTTTGATGCAGATGCTGGGTGGATTCTCTATCCTGCGCATTGCTTCTATGGCTTCCATGGCAAATGTTACGTTTACAAAAGAATAGCTGCTTGATATCAACAAGAAACTTAACAAAATCAAAAAGAAATAATCAATTAATAGATGTGTGTCTTTAATTGATTGAGAGTTCAACTTTAATGATAAGTTATTTGATCTCGATTGAAGTTAAAGATAGAATCTGACAATTGTTCAAAATTAAGTTTTCATATATCAAGGGTAGATAAGACATAATCTGGAATATTAGAAATCATAGTGTTACCTCCTACAATTTCCTTCAGATTATGTCATTATTTTGTCGATATTCTTATCATGAGTTTCTGAGTTTTTTTTGGAAAAAAAAGAGCCCTTCCTTTTGTGATTAGGCTCAATGCTGTATTTTGATGTGTTGACTGAATGCCGTTGGTCAAAAGACTCCCAACAAAAATATTGTAGCATATAAAAAAATGTAAAAACAGACTGTTTATAAAATGAATGTGAGATATAGTATAAGTGAACAAAGAGTTAGGAGGACACTAACGATGAAGGAGATTCTGAAAGAAATTTAAGCCGTTTCCTGGTCAGTGTGACAGACCTGGCTGAGGAAACTGAAAGCGAAGAAAGAATCGAAAAGAAAGTACGTCTGTGGAGGAAAAGCCAA
>JAFQKG010000192.1 GCA_017397025.1 Erysipelotrichaceae bacterium
GACTTTTTCAAACACTTCATTGTCATAAAGATAAATCGATGAAACAGACAAGCCATCTCCTTGAACCATAACACGAAACTCAAGATGATCGCCAGTTGCAAGCACTGCAGTAACCCATGTCTGTGCAATGCCATAATCTGCATACAGCGGCGAATAGTTCATGGATACAAATTCTATCCCTAGCTCTTCCATTTTTTCTGCCCACAATGATTGCTCAAACTGCACATTTTCAGAACCATAACAGCTCAAATACTGCGATGCAGAAGTATAATCAGACAGGGACAGATCGTTTAAAAATGCATTGGCTTGACTTCGATACATCAGTGCATCTAGACTCAACCCTTCCCCTGACAATGTGCACCAGCCCACAAACAAACCAAACAGGAGCATTGGACTGACCACAAAGATGAGCATCATCTTGATGAAGGATGCTCTTTTTATTTTCTGCCAAGGTTTTTTGGCATCAATCTGTGAGATTTCTGGTATCAAATCAGTATTTAATGATTTTACTAATTCACGGCACTGTTCACATTCTAAAAGATGCTCTTCCAAAAACTCCTTTGTTTTTTCCGAACACACTCCATCAACATAGGACGGAAGCAAATCCTGTATAATATCACAATGCATCTTCATCAGCTTTCACCCTTTCCATAAGTTTTAATCTCACACGATAATAAGTTACTCTTGCCCAGTTTTCACTTTTACAAAACAGATTTCCTATTTCCTTATAGCTTTTATCTGATATCGCTCTTAATAGAAAGACTGATCTATCTGGCTCTTTCATTTCGTCAACCAGATTCATTAAGTATCCCATTGTCAGCTTCCTGTTTAATAGAACCTCTGGTGTTTCATCTGTTTTCATCTGACTCTCGGATACTTCTTCCAATGATTTTACTGGTCTTTTTTTTCTAAGACTGTCAATCCATGATCGCTTGGCAATTGTAAACAGCCATGTCGTCATTAAACATGTTCCATCATAACGATGAATCGTACGATAAGCTCGATAAAAGGTTTCCTGCATCAGTTCTTCAGCAGTCTGTTCATCATGACACAGTGACATGCAGAAGCGCTTGACATCATTGGCATACATTTTTATGATTTCATCCATCTTCTGCACCCCTTTCACTCTATCTATCGCAAAACAACCTAAAATGTTACAAATTTCGTGCTATTTCCCAGGCAATATGTCTTTTTTAAGTGATGGATTAAAAAAGCAGCCTCAAAATCCCACAAGAAGCCGCATTCTAACCATTTATTCAAAGCCAAGTTTTTTCAAGGACTGCTTGGCCTTGTCAATTACATTGTTGTTGACATAATCCTGCAAACGATAAATATTCCATTCTGCACCGCTGCCAATCATCTCTGCAAGCAATCCATCCTCCAATTGCGACAATACGATTGTAAGTGATGTATATTTATTGAAAAACGCATATCCCAATCCAGTATATTCCATCATCAAAACAATGACATTTCCTTTATCTTTTTTGCAGATAAAGTCAAACTTTCCATTGACTGTCATTTCCATTCTTATTGCTTCAGCAAGTTCCTGTATGGATTGTTTTGTCTGTGATTTCATTTGTGCAAAGACTGCTGGCATTTGGTTCCCTCCACTTCTAATTCATAATTTTTGTTTTTCTAAGCAATAACTTTGATCCAGTCACCCTTTTTCAGCTGGAAGATTCCCCAAACTGCCTTAACAATGTTGTTCCCTCGTAAAATAAGATACAGAAAAGCCGCAGGAAGCTTGATGACAAAAGCACAGACAAATCCAATCGGTATTGCAAGCACCCATGTGGCAATCATATC
>JAFQKG010000193.1 GCA_017397025.1 Erysipelotrichaceae bacterium
GTGCTGGAAGTGTTCGAAAGCTCTGATGAAGAAATGATTGTTGTTTCTATGGCAGATGGTCTCAGCGGTACTTATCAAAGTGCAGTTGGGGCAAAAAACAGTGTAGAAAACAACGATCACATTCATGTCATCAACTCAAAAACATTGTGTGGCCCTCACCGCTACATGATCAAAAAAGCGATGAAAATGAAGAATGAAGGAGCTACTGTTCAGGAAATAATTGAAGAAATGATGTGTCTGAGTGAATCTCATCTGTCTTTTCTAATTCCAAGCGACTTTGATTTCCTTAGCAGGGGAGGACGCTTAACTCCAATTGCTGCAAAAATTGCCGGACTCATCAAAATTGTACCTATTATGACACAGACTCCAGATGGAAAAAGACTGGAAGCAGCAGGCGTTAAGCGCACAATGAAAAAAGCAGTGGAAGAATGCATCAGTCAGTTCAAGAAATTCGGTGTAGACAAAGATTATCTCATCACTGTTTCTCATGCAGATGTCAAAGAAAATGCCGAAAAAGTCTTACATCAAATTCACGAAGCTTTCCCAGACACTGAAATCGAACTAGTAGATCTCTCTTGCGCATTCATCACCCAAGGCGGTCCTGGATGCATCGCAATTCAGACCATTAAGAAATAAGGACGTCCTGTCCTTTTTTTGATACAAATAGAAATATTCATCTTCATTTTTTTAAAACTTGCAATAAATGATTCAAAGTAACAAGCTCATGATCGAAGTAACACTCCTGTAACTACAACATTTTTATAGAACATGATATATTCTGTTTGTAAAGAAAGAAGGCATCATCATGAATTTTTCAGAAAAACTGAAAGAACTTCGACAAGAAAAAGGCATTTCACAAGCAAAACTAGCTGAAGAAATTTATGTATCAAGATCTGCTGTTGCAAAATGGGAAAATGGATTAGGCCTTCCTAATGATGACTCTTTAAAGCTGCTTGCTGAATACTTTGAAATCACCGAAACCGATTTACTAAGTGACAAAGCTAACGAACAAATCATTGTTTCCAAGAATCAAACCATTGAAGATCAGCAGAAAGTGATTTTAGGTCTAATTATCGGCTGTGGCCTTGGTCTAATGCTTTTTGGATATGCATTCATTGAACCGCTGCGCGAAAATATCAGTATGATGGCTATTGGAATCTTGCTTCTTTTACTTGGAGTCTTCAATTTAAAAGGAAACATTGCTTCCATACACTGGTACAATCGCAGAAAAGTCTCCAAAGAAAATCAAATTCCCTATTGTCGATTGCATGGATTAGGAAGTTGTATCATTGGCACTTCATTGATCATTTCAGCAATCGCGCAAGCATTAGGAAGTATAGAATCAGGTGGTATTATCACCTTGGCTGGTGTTATGATCGGATTTGCCTTTATGCTTTATGCACAGTTCAAATATAACAAAGGTATTTTCTAACAAAGAATAAAAGAAAAATGAACGATTCAAATAATCGTTCACTATCCGTTAAGATGGCACCCCCTGCGGGAATCGAACCCACAATTAGCCCTTAGGAGGGGCTCGTTATATCCATTTAACTAAGGAGGCATTTTCATGCCTCCTTATTATACACTTTTTTAATAATTTTGAAATCCCTCAAAGGATTGCTTTTTACTATCCTGAGCTAAGACAAATGCTTCCGTCAGTTTCTTCATCAAATCTGCACTGACATTGATTCCATTTTCTATGAGTGTTCCTTTTTGACTGACTAGCCAATCAGCACAAATCAAAGCACACAAATAACCCATTTCATCTTCCGCTTCAAATCTCAAATTCATCTTTTGAAGTGTTTCCTGTTTGATGAGCGTGAATTCTGCAGAATACATTTCATTGCTTTGCTGATCAAAACCTTCTGCAGAAATGCACATCTGTACAACACTGCTGTTCATATCAAACTTTGGATGCAAATATACAAATGGATAATGAAGCATCAAGAAACGAGAAAAGCTTCCATAGCTGAATTCTAGATGAATCGGACAGTCCATTTCAACTATCCTTTTTTCTGATTTGGAATCTTCTATTACCTTTTGGGCAGTATCCTTTACCTCCTCTTTTGGATTTTCAGGCACAGTTTTGATTTCTTCTGTTGATTCTGGAACGGCTTTTTTTAGATTTTTTAATTCATTTCGGTAGCATTTAGTATTTTTATTCAGTAAAACAACCATCATCAACACAAAATTCAACAAAAAATAAATGCACTGAACAAGATAAAAGATGGATTGACTTTGAAAATAAAGCCATCCTCCATAAATTAAACTTGTCAGCATAGCAGCTGCAATCATCAATGGAAAAACTGCTTTTCCTGTCAGAATCAGTACAA
>JAFQKG010000194.1 GCA_017397025.1 Erysipelotrichaceae bacterium
AGGAATCTTGTTCAACTGTGCATTCAATCCAAGCAGCTGTTCTTTTGCGATTTCAACGTTTGCCATGCCGCCAATCAAGCTTGCAAGACGAAGAACAGTAAATCCGCCCATCATCTGCTGAGCGCCTTCTCCCTTCGCCATTTCAGCCATAGAGCCTGCACCATCTTTTCCACCCATCTGGCCCATCATACCAGCCATGAGCTGACCAAACAGCATTCTACCGCCTTCTGTCTTCATGATTTCACTGATCTTATCAATGATTGACAGATATCCTTCAGGCATTTCAACATCAAACCAATTCAGGATTGCACCTTTTTCTTTCAGTCTGTAAGCTTCATTGAATACTTCCACCTTGTTGATCACAGATGTATCTTCAACTTCACCTGCTACAGCTTTCAGTTCTGTTCTGCCTGCATTTGGCACATCAAAATAGAAGAAATGATCTTCTGCTCTCTTCTTGCCTAAAGAAACTCCATTTGCGAATAGTTCTACTTCAGGCAGATTTGAGTACACTGTTACCTTTGTCACATCTTCGACACGGTCAACATATCTCTTTCCGCACAGATGTACAAATGGATGATCACTCAACCATGCTTTGTATGCATAGAAGCTGTCTTTCTTGTATTTACGGTCCATCGTTACCAGTCCCTTATGGTTCTGTCCGTTTTCTCCGCCTTCTGCACGTGCGTCTGCACCAAAGTCAAACATGTTCCACACATGTGTAGACCAGATGTATTTTCTTGTGAACAGCTGTTTGATCAGCTCTTCATGATAATATGCCTGATATTCTTCTGTGTAGTCTCCCTGTATTGGATTTGAAGTATGCCAGTTCAGTGCTTCACATCCATATTCACTCATACCAATTGCGATTTCAGGATTTACTTCATGGAAGTGATCCATCCATGGCCCATTCTGGCTAGCTTCTCCGCCATACCATCCAAAGTAGTGATTGTATGAAATTACATCAGGAATACGAATATATGGATCATCAATTGGTGTAGGAGATACACATGCAATCGTAGTCAGTCTTGTCTTATCCATTTCATGACACAGGTCATTTAAGATTCGATGATTTTCTAATAAATCTGGAGTAGAACCCTGCATAGAGATTTCATTTGAAAGCCCCCATACGACAATCGATGGATGATTATAGTTCTGTGCAATTAGTTCTTTCATCTGAGAAATTGTGTTTTCTCTTCCTGTTGGCATATGTTTAGAGATATAAGGGATTTCTGCCCAAATCACCATACCATATTCATCACACAGATCATAGAAGTACTGATCGTGCTGATAATGTGCAAGACGAATGGTTGTTGCACCTACTTCTGCAATCAGTTCCATGTCTTCTTTATGATCTTCTTTAGACAGTGCATTTCCTTTGCCCCATCTATCCTGATGTCTTGATACACCTCTTAACGGATAATATTCATCATTCAAATAGAATCCTTCATTGGCATCAATCTTAAATGTACGTACACCAAATCGTGTGCTTACATTGTCCAAGACTTCTTCTCCTTCATTCAGTGTGACTTCACATGTGTACAGATATGGATCTTTGCGTCCATGCCATTTGTGAACATTCTTCATCTCAAAAGTCACTTTTGTTTCAGAAGCATCTACAGTTTTTGTTTCCACAACTCGTCCACAAGGATATTTGATTGTATAAGTCAGTGTCTGTCCTGCTTTTGCATTTGTTGTGAAGACTTCAACTTCAACATCTGCATCTGCATCTTTTACAGTTGGAGTTACCTTAACACCAGGAGCTCCATAGTAATCCAAATCGAAATGAGATTCATTGACACAGATGATGTTCACATCACGATACAATCCGCCATAGAAGGTAAAGTCTGCCATCTGTGGATAAACGATTTCATTAGGACTATTGTCTACAGATACAACAACAAATGGTTTTTCGCTGTTTTTAAATTCTTCTGTGACATTCACTCTCCATGTAGAGTATCCACCATCATGATGTGCCAGATGTTTTCCATTCACATACACATCTGCACTTGAGTTAGCACCTCTAAGTTCAAGATAATACTGATCTGACTTTGGCAGCCATTCAGTCTTGTCTACTTCATTAGCGTACCAGCATGTACCGCGATAATAGTCATTTCCTCCATCAATACCATCGATGTTGTTCCATGTGTGTGGAAGATTCACCCATACCCATTTGTTTGGCATTACTTCTGGGCGTGTTTCTGTTTCTTTAGAGAATGCCCATCTTGTGTTGAATTCTAATACTTGTCTCATATTTTTCTCCTTTAATAAGCCTGGTGCTGTTTTCACTGCACCAAGCATCAAAATTTATGTCATCAAAAAGTGACCACTATACTGATTAGTCAGCAGATTTCTTGATATCTGCAATTGCAAGCTGGATTTCTTCCATTTTTTCTTTATCCAGTGGATAGAAATGCATAGCAATAACATTACAGATCAAACCGAACAGTGGAAGACCAACTGCAAGGAAAATGTAGCACCACAGCAGTGCAGGTGTTGCTGGTTCTCCAATCTGAGGCAGTGTAGCAGTATATCCGATAGCTGCAACAGCCAAGGATACAACAGAAGTTGCCAGAGAAGAAATCAGCTTGTCAACAAATGAGAACAGTGTACCCATCATACCAGGAACATATTTGCCACTCTTATAAGTTTCATAGTCAGTGCAGTCTGCAATCATAGGAATAACAATGGACTGAGAGATGCCGCCCAATGACTGATAGATAATCTGAATCGCGAAGTAAGAAATAGTAACGAAGCCAATGTTTGTCAAAGACAGCTGAGTTACATCTGCAAACAGCAGCCAGATTAGCTGAAGAACAGCACCAACGATACCAGCCCAGCTTGACCATACCATAACTTTCTTCATTCCTACTTTACGAGAAAC
Source organism: Erysipelotrichaceae bacterium (assembly GCA_017397025.1). Lineage (GTDB taxonomy): Bacteria > Bacillota_I > Bacilli_A > Erysipelotrichales > Erysipelotrichaceae > RGIG1896. Next base: position 2,885 of record JAFQKG010000194.1, read on the forward strand.
ATTCATTCCCCAAAGCCCCAGGAAGATACCAGGAATCATAATAACAGCACTGAGTGTACCAGAAAGAGCCATATCACCAACCAGAATACCGAAGAAAATTGTTGTCAGGATTGTATTCTGACGAACAGTTGATGCCAGTTTATCTGTAGAAGCTGATACAACCAACATCTGAAGAGCACGATTTGACTTGATAACACGCCAGTAGTCTTTGAATTCAACTTTAGGCCCTTCGTTGCCAGTACCAAAGAATTCAGTTCTGTCATGTGACCAGATACCAATCACTGCAAAAATCATCAATACTGCAGAAATAATTACAGTAATCAGATGGAACTGTGAGAAGAAACCAGTGCTGTACTGATTACCGTGCATAGGAAGCAGAACAGCAGTTGCTAAGATTGTACCACCCATGAATGCAACCATTGTAAACACAGAGTCAAACATAGAGAAAACTGGACGCTGAGTTGGGTTGTTTGTAATACAAGTCTGACCAGCTTTTGTACATGCAGTCTGGAATGTATAACCAACAATATAAATCAGATAGCAGCCAATAAAATACAACAAACGCATATTTTCTGGAACCATGTGTGTTGTATGATAAATTACCCAAGACATCACAGCCAAAATAATGTTACCTAAAATAATAAATGGACGGAACTTACCAAACTTACCATCTGTCTTGTCAATAAAGAACCCAATGATTGGGTCAGTGATACCATCCCAAAGACGCATCGCTGTCAAAAGGAACCCAACAGTTGTTGTTAAAAGACCTGCAACACCAACTGCATAGTAGCTGACATAGTTCATCAGAAGCATATAGCAGTTTGTTGATGCGTTGTTCATAGAGAACAGTGCAATCTGCCATGTCTTAGCAGTTACATAAACTTCCTTGCTTAAAGGCTTTGCCAGTTTTTCCTTGCCCAGCACTTCAAACTTGTCATAGTGTTCCAGTGCATTCCCCTTGAATGTCACTTCACATTTATCCGTCAGATTTACATCAACAACTGCTTTGTTTTTCTTTAATCCTTCCAGATCCACTTTGTTCACGTTACATGAAACGTACAGATGATTTTCACTGTAATCTACTTTGGTGATATTTTCTTCGCCACCAAATAGATTCAGGAACTTCTTAATCTTTTTGTTCACAATTTTCTCCTCCTTAAACTAAAAGATATCTTCGAATTGCCCATTCATCATGTGTCCCCGCACACAAAAAGATGAAAGGGGTTTCACACCATGATTATATATTGAAGATACCTTTATATTTAGGATATTTTTAAGTTAAATTAGCACATTTTTATTTCTTTCGAAATGCTGAAGGACTCCTTCCCATTTGCTTCTTAAAAAGTCTTGAAAAATAGTTCAAATCTAAAAATCCAACCGCTTCAGCAACAGCAGTAATCGAAAGCTGCGTATCTCGAAGAAGCTCAGCAGCACGTTTCATTTTTTGATGATTGGTATAATATGTGATGGTCATCCCTGTTTCCTGTTTAAACTGAGCAGAAATGTAATTTGGATTCATGTTCACATGATTCGCAATCTCTTGAAGAGAATGAGTTTTTGATAAATCCATATTGATATAGTTCACTATTTTTCGAATCAGCGACGAATACTGATTTGCTGCATACATTTGTACATAGGAGCAGTAATCACTCATCATCATATTCATCATCATATAATATTCATTATCATCCATGACCAGTTCAATCATCTGCGAATACCTGGAGCTGATTTCATCAATATAATAAGGATGAACTCCTGCTTTTTGAATTGCTTTGCGAAGCAGTGAATTGAAAATAATCAAACTGTTTTTCTGACTTCTTCGAGACAAGGCAAAACGCTTTGCGACATCCAGTCCTCCCATTTTTCTCATCATTTCCATTGCTTTGGCAACATTTCCTGATGTTACTGCTTCCAAAGCCTCATTTTCATAATAGTAGCGTTCCTCTAGTCGCTTCATTCTTTCTTCAACATCTTCTGTTTCTTTCGTAAAAAGACGTTTATTTGGAACAAAATGCAGCGGTGTTTCCTCAACAATATGCTGAATCTTCAGTTTTTCTTTAGAATATAAAAGCGCCAGCATAGAAGTAATATTCACATTCATCAGATTCTCACGAATCGTTGGAATCATGATCAGATATTCCTTTAAGTGATGATAGACATCTGCATCCACCAATGATTTTAATTTGCTGTGACTTTCTCGATTGTTCATGATTCGAAAAGGTCCAATGATGACTGCATCTAAATTGTCTGGCATTAAGAAAAGCACATGAAAAACATCCATATAATCCTGTACAATCACCATGTGATTTAAAGGAAGATGTGTAATAAATTTCATGGCTGTCTTTAAAAAACCATCTTCAGGATTGATCATGCTTCGAAGCGCAAAATAATCTTCGCTGTGAAATGAATGATATGGCTTTTTTAACACAGTGATGTTGACATTGTAAGGTGCAAGAAACTGCTTTAATACATGAAGGAAATCTACTTGCATGATTCAATCCCCCTTTTTTCTTATTATAGCTCACATTAGCATGATTCCCTAGTAAAATTAGCACAAAAGCATAAAAG
>JAFQKG010000019.1 GCA_017397025.1 Erysipelotrichaceae bacterium
GATAGAAATAACTCCTGTTTTTTAAAGTACACCTATGTTTTTAAAATGTTCAATGGCAAAAGGTATGCCATCTTCGTCATTGGTAAGTGTGACATAGTCTGCGATTTCTTTGCAAAGTGGATCACCATTGCCCATGCAGACAGAAGTTCCTGCCATTTTCAGCATTTCTAGATCGTTTTGCCCGTCTCCAAAGGCCATGAGATCTTCAGATTTCAAATGAAGAATATCTAAAAGTTTACGAAGTGTCTTTCCTTTTGAAATTCCCTTGTTCATGACCTCCATATAAAAAGGGGTAGAAAGAACCATGCTGAGTTCATCTTCAAATGGCTTTTTGAATTCAGCTTCAATCTGAGACATTTTTTCAGGTTCAATGGCGAACAGAAACTTATGAGGTTCAAAGGTAATTGCATAATGCAAATTAGGAAACTGCTCTACTCCTATACGGCACATTTTTGCTTCTGGAAGTACACGATAAGCTGTGACATTCTCACATAGCAGTGTATAAGCATTGTATGTCATCATCGTCATTTCGGGGTATTTTCTTCCATGATCAATGATGCGATGAGCCTGATCTTTTGTCAGTGTTTGAGAATGGAGGACTTCCATACTGTCATACACATGAAGGGCGGCTCCATTATAGGAAAGCAGATAACCGGAATATTCATCCATTTTCAGTTTTTTAGCCTCGCTGTATAGACCGGGAGTTGGTCTTCCTGAAGCGAGGATCAATTTGATTCCCTGTTTTTGCAGTTCAATGAGTGTCTCTCTTGTTTTATCTGAAATTGTCTTGTCTGAAGTCAAAAGAGTACCATCCAGATCAAGCGCAATCAATTTAATCATATTCATCACCAAACGTCTATTATACAGATTTTGGTGAAAATGAAAAGCTTATTTTAAATACCAGTAAATTGAACCGTTGTTGTCTATTGTGCCTGTAATGGGATCAACACGATAGGCCAAAAGATTTTCTGAAGGTTCATACCAAGGACCTGTCTGTTCTTTAGGATAGATGCGATTGAATACTTCCTTAAAGATGCTTCGACTGATCTTTCTTTCTTCTGTTGTGGTCAAAGGCTGATTTTCATCATATCCATTCCAGAGCGTCAGAGTCATTTGAGGGTTATATCCTGCAATCAATGAATCCCAGTCGCTGGATCCTGATTTGGCAGCTACTGTGGTATAAGGTTCATAGCCTAATAAAGAAGGACCTGAAACATTCACATTTTTGATATCAAAAGGAGCTCTGAGCAAAGAAGTCAGAATAAGCGTTTCATCTCTTTTTAAAAGACGTACGGGCTGCTGTTTACGTTCGTAAAGCAGGTTTCCTTCACTGTCTGTGATTTTCTGTATCAAGGCAGGTTTTTGCCAGAGTCCCTCAGAAGCAAAGGTATTGTAAATCATGGCAAGATCTATCAAAGGGAAATCTGTTGTTCCTAAAGCCATAGAGACGGTAGGTTCATCTTGCTTAATCCCAAAATCATTCAAAGCATTGTAAAGAGCATCCGTTCCTAAAAACAGATGAGTTTTGACTGCGTAAATATTGTCAGAAGTTGAGATAGCATGAATGAGGGAGATAGGCATTTCGGCATACAAAGAGCGATAGTTTTCAGGGGTATAGCTGACAGACTCAGAAATCTGAAATGTTGTTTCTGTGCTGTTAAAACAGGTAGAAGGGCTAAATCCTTGAGTAAGGGCAAGATAGTATAGTAGCGGTTTGATGGTTGAACCTGATTGGCGTTTTGAATAGAGTGCACGATTGTATTGTGTTTCATAATAATTGGTTCCACCTTGAATTGCTTGAATGCGGAATGTAAAAGGCTGCATGATGATTCCTGCCGCCTGCATTTCAGAATCTTGAATGTGAGTATCAAATTCATCCTGCAGAATCTTTTGCAGCTGAGGCTCATAATAAGTACTGATGATTAAGTTACTGTTTCCGCTACAGAAACCCAGCTGTTTGCATTCCTGAATGACAGCATCTTTGTAGTAGCCATAGACTTCAGAGCGTGTTTGTGTTTGAAAGTCCTCTAGTTTCAATTCACTTGAGACAGCATGATTGTACTCTTCTTCAGTGATGAGATGCTGATTCTTCATGACATTGAGCACTGTGAGCTGACGATACCTTGATTTTTCAGGATGAAGGTAGGGTGAATAATTGCTGGGAGAATTTGGAATGCCAATCAAAAGTGCTATTTCCGAAATTGAGCACTGATGAGGTTCTTTATCAAAGTAAAACCTTGCTGCATTTTGAATGCCATAGATACCATGACCATAGTACAGTGTGTTCAAATAGGTTTCTAAAATCAGTTCTTTTTCAAAATGAAGCTCGGCTTCAACAGCTAGAAACAGTTCTTTGATTTTGCGAGTGAATGTTTTTTCCTGAGTCAGATACAGATTTTTCATGACTTGTTGAGTAATAGTGGATGCCCCCTCAACAATGGATCCAGAAGAAAGATTATTGAATAGGGCTTTCATAATACGAATAGGATCATAACCATGATGAAGATAAAATCGTTTGTCTTCGACAGCAACAGTGCCGTCAATCAATAGCTGTGGGAGTTCTTCTATTTCGGTCCAAAGAATATCCTGTTCATAGCGTGATTCAAAGAAAACTTGCTGATCAGCATCTTTAAGGACTAAAGAGGAATCCGTATTTAGATCAACATGAAAAGACAATCCGCAGTAAAGAAGAAAGAAAACATAGCTCATTCCGATGCTGCAGATGCAGTATATTGTGATAGAATTTAGCTTTTTCAAGCCTCTCACCTCATAAATAGTCTGTGCATTGACAACTTTTTTAAACTGCTTGTTGACAAGTTGTAAGAAATCTCTATAATTACAGAAGCAAAGGAGGGAAATCGGTGAAAGAAGTTGAATTAAAAGTCATCAGTACCAACCTGACAGACAGGGAAATTACACTGGAATATCAGGGGAATGCATGGCTTAGTGAACAGCGTCTGATGTACCGTGAAAACAGTGAACCTTTCGCTCTGATTTCAGTAGATTTCAGAGATTCACATTGTACTATCAATAGAAAATATCAGAATTATTCCATGAAAATGGAGCTGGTGTTGGACCAGATGAGCGAGTGCAATGTCAGCACACCGGAAGGTGTCATGCAGCTGAATGTGAAGATGAAGCTGCTGAACATTGAAAAAAACCAGATCTGTCTTGAATATGAATTGATTTCATTTGGACAGGTTGTTGATCATTTTAGAAAAGTATTCAGTATCAGGGAGGTATGACATGAATCAGATTGAAGAGAAGCTGAAAGCGTCAATCAGTCAGGCTGTAGAAGAAGCATTTGGCATTTCTTTTAGTGCTGGTGAGGCGGCGATTGAAATCCCTAAGGACAAGTCTCATGGGGATTATGCAACTAACACGGCAATGCGTCTGGCGAAAGTCGTGAAACAAAATCCACGAATGATTGCAGAAACTCTTGTTTCTAAAATCAACAAAGAAGCAGCAGGCATTGAACGCTGTGAAATTGCAGGACCAGGATTCATTAATTTTACAATGAAGAGTGATTCACTTTCCAATGTCATTAAAACCGTTCTGGAAAAGAAAGATGAATATGGCTGTTCCGATACAGGAAAGGGCATAAAAATCAATCTGGAATATGTTTCTGCCAATCCTACAGGGGATCTGCATCCAGGCCATGCACGTGGAGCTGCTAATGGTGATGCCTGTGCCCGTCTTTTGAAAATGGCTGGATTTGATGTAACACGTGAGTATTACGTCAATGATGCCGGAAATCAGATTGACAACATGGGAAAATCACTGCAGGCAAGATATCTGCAGGCTTGTGGTGTAGAATGTGAAATGCCGGAAGATGGATATCATGGACCGGACTTGATTCACATGGCTGAAACACTTAAAGCTGAATACGGAGAATCCATGGCGCATAAAGATAAACAGGAAACACTGGAATTCTTTAGAGAAAAGGGATTGGTGATGGAGCTGGATAAGCTTAAACGTGACTTGGCACTTTTTAATGTTGAATTTGATGTGTGGACTTCAGAAAGAAGCATTTATGCAAGAGGCCTTGTTGAAAGAGCAGTGAATACACTGATTGAACAGGGAATGACGTATGAAGCTGAAGGTGCACTGTGGCTGAAAACGACGCAGTTTGGGGATGACAAGGACCGTGTTTTAAGAAGAAGCAATGGTGCTTATACTTATCTGACACCGGATATTGCCTACCATCTGGACAAGCTTGATCGTGGATATGATCGACTGGTGAACTTCTTTGGTGCAGACCACCATGGTTATATTACACGCTTAAAGGCTGCGATTCAGGCACTGGGTTATGCAAGTGACAAACTGGATGTGGATATCATTCAGATGGCACGCATGATCAAGGATGGTGAAGAATTCAAGCTTTCCAAGCGTTCAGGGAAATCTGTGGCACTCCGTGATCTGATTGAAGAAGCAGGGGCTGATGCAGTTCGTTACTTCTTTGCCAGCCGTGCAGCGGACACACAGATGGATTTTGATATTGACATGGCGAAAAAACAGTCGAATGAAAATCCTGTTTACTACGCACAATATGCACATGCGAGAATGTGTTCCATTCTTTCTGCTGCATCTGATATTGAAATCGCTGACAGCTATGAGCTGATCACCCATCCAAAGGAACTGGCACTGTGCCGACAGCTGAATGAATTTTCAGGTGTTGTTGCAGATGCTGCAGTGACTCGCATGCCGCACAAGATGTGCAATTATATTCGTGCCTTGGCACAGAATTTCCACAGCTTCTATGCAGACTGCAAAGTAGTGGACAGAGACAATCTTGCGCTTTCTTCACAGCGTTTGGCTCTGGTCATGGCTGCAAAGATGACCATGAAGAATGCACTTAACAGCATTGGTGTGAGTGCACCTGAAAGAATGTAACAAAGAAATAAAGAGGAAAAAGATTCATGATGAACAGTTCTATGACAGATGTAGCTTTCGAGCTGCTCGGCAAGAAGAAAAAACCAGTTAGCTTTCAGAAGCTCTGGGAAGAAGTCAGTCAGTGCATGGGCTTTTCAGAAGCCAAAGCCGCTAACAAGATTGCTTCATTCTATTCTGCAATTATGCTGGATACACGATTTGCATCTTTGGATGACAACAAGTGGGATCTCAGATCACGCAGAACTTATGAAGAAACACATCCAGACACAAGTGCTCTGATGATGGAAGATGACAGCGAAGAAGAAATGCTGGATGAAGCTGAATACGATGAAGACGGAAATCCAGTAGAAAAGACATCCCTGGATGACTCAGAAGATTCATTCGATGAATAAGAGAGTAGATGCTGAAAAGCATCTTTTTCTTTTTCGGGAAATTCTGATAAAATAGAGAACAGAGGTGAAACAACATGTTAGAAAAACATCAGCTGAAAGAAATTTTAAGTCTGTGTGTTGAAACAGGCGGAGATTTTGCAGAAATCTTTGAAGAAAAGAAAATCAGCCATTCTCTTTCACTGCTCAATGGTGAAGTGGAAAAAGTAAACAGCGGTATGACTTATGGTGCAGGGATTCGTATTTATCATGGTACAGAATCTGTCTATGCATTTTCAAATGATACTTCATTGGACAATTTGAAAAAGATGGCTAAAAATTTGGCAGCATCCTTTGACGATGAAAAGAAAGACATTGCTTTCGAACTGGAAGAAGTTGTATATGCAAATCAGCACCCAATTTTGAAAGATCCATGTGAAGTAACTATGGAAAAGAAAATGGAAGTAGCTAAACAGGCTTCAAAGGGTGCAATGGAGTATGACGAACTGATCAAAAAGGTGATGGTCAGCTATCTGGATGAAAAGCAGGAAGTAGCTATTTCAAATACCAATGGTAAGTACATTCGAGACACACGCATTCGTACACGTTTGTCAACCACTGCGATTGCGATGGATGGCGAAGAAATGGAAACAGGATTCTATGGTCCAGGTGCTTCAAAAGGGTTTGAATTTTATGATGAAATCAATCCTTATGAGGCAGGAAAAGAGGCAGCACGCATTGCGAAAACACTGCTTAGAGCAGATTTGTGTCCTAGCGGGACAATGCCGGTAGTTATTGACAATGGATTTGGAGGCGTTATTTTCCATGAAGCATGCGGACATTCTTTAGAAGCAAGTTCAGTGGCAAAGGGACAATCTGTCTTTGCAGGAAAACTTGGCCAGCAGATTGCAGGTTCTAAGGTTTCTGCAGTGGATGATGCAACCATCACTAATGCTTGGGGTTCTGCCAACATTGATGATGAAGGCAATTTTACAAAACGTAATCTATTGATTGAAAATGGAATTTTGAAAAGCTATCTGGTAGATACGCTCAATGGAAGACGTATGAACACGCCTAGCACATCCAGCAGCCGCAGGCAGTCCTACAAATTTGAGACAACTTCTCGTATGAGCAATACTTTTATTTTAAATGGTGAAGACACATTGGAAGATATGATTGCTTCAATGGAATATGGTCTTTACTGCAAAAGCATGTCTGGAGGATCTGTCAATCCAAGTACAGGAGACTTTAACTTTGCCGTGCAGGAGGGCTATCTTGTTGAACATGGGCAAATTGTAAAACCTGTTAAGGGAGCATCTCTGATCGGCAATGGCGGAGAAACACTGATGAAAATTGATATGGTTGGAACAAATCTGAAGCGTGCACAGGGGATGTGCGGAGCAAGCAGCGGATCGATCCCAACAGATGTTGGTCAGCCGGCGATTCGTGTCAGCTCCATGATTGTAGGAGGTAGAGGTTAATGAATTTCACGAAATTGATGGAACAAGCCAAACTGGCAGGAATTGATCCAATTGAAATCTATGAACATACTTCTGAACAGGAAACTATCAAAGTGTTTGCACAAAAGGTGGATGCATTGACCATAGCACAAAGCGGAGGCATTGCAGCTCGCGGAATTTACAAAGGAAAAATGGGATACTGCTTTATGGAAGAAGATTCTGATGAGAACATTCCACTGATGATAAAGATGATCAAAGAAAATGCAGAGGCAGTTGAAGTAGAAGATGCATCGAAAATCTTTGCAGGTTCAAAGTGCTATCCAACGATTGAATCTGATCCTAATCAGCTTCGTGATACTGAAATGAATCATAAAATTGCTTTATTGAAGGAAGTTGAAGGAAAATTGGCTGTTTCAGATCCTCGCATTGTTCAAGTCATGACCAGTGTCATGCAGAGTGTCAATGTAAGAACAGGGATTCATAATTCATTAGGATTGAATTTGAATAAAAATGAATCTTATTCTTTCTTGTATTCCATGGCTTTAGCTCATGAAAATGGTGATAACAAGAGTGGCATGGATTTCAAGGTGATGCGTTCACTCAATGATTTAAATGTGGATGAATTTGTGGAAAAAATCAGAAACGAAGTGACTGGGAAATTAAATGCAAAGCAAGTAAAGACAGGACAGTACAAGGTCATTCTAAAAAATAGTGCTATGAGTGATCTTTTAGGAGCTCTGACAGGTCTTTTCAATGGTGAGCTTGTTCATAAGGGCATCAGCAAGCTTTCAGGGAAACTGGAATCACAGATTTTTGATGAAAAGATTACAATTCTTGACGATCCATTAAAGAAGAATGGATTGAACAGTACACCTTTTGATGATGAAGGTGTTGCATCATTTACAAAGACAGTAGTAGATCATGGTGTACTCAAGATGTTCCTTCATAATCAGAAATCTGCTGCTATGATGGATACTGTTTCAACAGGAAATGGATTTAAAGCAGGCTATGCAGGTCAAATCAGTATTAGTCCGACAAATTTCTTCATTGTTCCATCTGAAACATCATTTGATGAGCTGTGTTCAATTATGGGGGATGGCTTAATCATTGATGAACTGAATGGACTTCATGCAGGTCTTAATGATATCACAACTGATTTCTCGCTTCAGGCAGCGGGTTATGTTGTTGAAAATGGAAAGATTGTTCGACCAGTGAATTTGATCACAGTCGCTGGCAATTTCTTGGAAATGATGCAGGAAGTTGAGGCTGTTGGAAATGATTTGGAAGATCAGCTGTCTAGTGCATCTGCACCATCTGTTTTATTTAAGGCGCTGTCTATTTCAGGAGAATAAGAGAAGCTCTCGCAAGAGAGCTTTTATCTACTTGATTGTTCAGAAAAACTGAAGGATAATAAAACCATAAAGTGCTGATGGTTATCAATTATCATTGAATCAAAGGCGGTGATTTCATGAAAAGTGAATCCAGACAATTTGTAAAAGAAGTATTTACTTTGGCTTTGCCTGTGGGATTTCAGTCTTTGATTAATAATTTAGTCAACATGATTGATGGTGTGATGATAGGAAGTCTTGGAGAAGCGAGCATTTCTGCGGTTTCTGTTTCGGGGACCTATATGTGGCTGGCTCATACATTTATTATGGGACTTGCAGGCGGAGCTTCTGTTGTTATGGCACAGGATTATGGCAGAGGTGAAATCAAACGAATCAAACACTTGTTCTCATTTGTGATGGTGGTTTGTGTGGTTTTTGCGGCAAATTTTTTCACACTGACTACTTTTTTTCCAGTGCAGATTCTACAGGTTTATTCCAATATGCCATCTATCATTGAACCTGGAGTTCAATATCTGAATATCATTCGATATGCTTTGGTTTTGAATATGATGACTTTAGCAATCATCTTCATGCTTAGATCTGTTAGAAGCGTGAAACTCGGATTGTATAATTCGATGTTTTCGTGTGTATCCAATGTGTTTTTCAATTGGGTGTTTATTTATGGAAATCTTGGTGCGCCTGCCATGGGTGCAGCGGGTGCTGCATTGGGTACATTGATTGCCAGAGTCATTGAGTTTGTAGTATCTGTGGTTTATCTTTTACTGATTGAGAAAAATCTGAAATTCCGTCTGGGTGACTTTGACCCTAGATTGGATCTTGATTTTTTGAAGCAATACATTCAAATTGCAATCCCGCTTTTAGCAATTGATGTCTTTACTAACTTTTCTTCCTCAGTACAAACCATGATTACCGGCAGAGTCAATGAATATTATTTAAGTGCCAATTCCATTGTGCATAATTCATGGATGCTTCCGAACGTCTTTTTAGGCGGCGCAAGCATGGCAGCTTCAGTCATGATTGGCAATGCAATCGGACAAAATGACTTTGATAAAGCAAGAAGAGATAGTTTTCGCTTTGTAGTCGTTGCGGCAGTTTTCGGCTTGTTTACTTCTGCCATGGTGCAAGTCATTCGTCCAATTCTTTCTTTGTATTACAATGTGCAGATGGAAACATTGATTTTAGCTAAAGAAATGGGTTATGCCGCTTCAATTAGTGTTTTCTTCCAGTCGATCGCCATTATTTTATGCAATGGAGTAATCAAAGCAGGTGGAATGACGGATCGAATTTTAAAGGTAGATATGATTGCCACATGGGTGCTTGCAATACCGATTGGATTTGTCTGTGCTTTTGTCATCAAGCTTCCTGCGGCTTTTCTGTATCTTATTTTACGAGGGAACAACATTGTTAAGGCAGTTTGGGGAATCTTCCAGCTGAAA
>JAFQKG010000195.1 GCA_017397025.1 Erysipelotrichaceae bacterium
CATGCAGTGACAGTGAATACACAGAAAGAACCGTCATTGCTTGCGGTAACAGTGCTTAGAAAACGATAATTTAAAAAATCTTTGAGTTGAATTTGATTCATGGTACACCTCTTTCATTACAGGTATTGTAGCATGGAATGCTTGAGAATGGCAGAATAAAAGAATGAATAGAAAAAGGTAAAAATAAAAGGTCATCATGTGACATGGGATGATGCAGTGATGCAGGAGGAAATATTTGGACCGGTGATGCCAATTTTAGCCTTCGATTCTTTGGATGAAATAATCAGCAAGCTGCAGCATCATCCTAAGCCGCTGGCTTTTTATCTGTTTACAAAGAACAAACAAGCTGTTTCAAGGATTACCGAACAAGTGCAGTATGGTGGAGGCTGCATCAATGATGTTGTGATTCATCTTGCAACTAGTGAAATGGCATTTGGAGGTGTCGGTGAAAGCGGGATGGGAAGCTATCATGGCAAGGAAGGCTTTCGTGCTTTCTCACATACAAAAAGTATTGTGGATAAAAAAACGTGGCTGGATTTGCCAATGAGATACCAGCCTTATCAAAGAACGCGATATAAAAAGCTATTGAAAATGTTTTTGAAATAATAAGTGCTTTTTGATTGAAAGAGTATTATTGCTCAATAAAAAACATATCTCCTGTATGATAGATTTCAAGAATACATTCAAAAAATTCATGATGTGTGGTTAAATATCCCCAGTATTTTGTTTGATTATAGCCATACACTTCATCAACAATGGAAAAACCAAACATATCAAATCGATTCAGAAACTGTTGCAAGGTGATTTTTTCTGTTTCAAATTTTCCGTATCGACCATTAGATTTCATGAGATATACATTGCAGAAATCAAGTTTAATCTGTTGAAAAAGAACATAACCATCTACTAGCTTACCTTTGCCTTTACAGCAGATGATTCCTGACTGTGTGCGAAGAATGAGATCATTTTCCATCAATTCAAGCGCAACGATATTCATATCATGCAATGTATACTCAGGAAGAATGTTTTTCTAATTGTTGTTTTCATAATCAATCTCCAATCTTGGATAAAAAATCAGTTTACACTTCATTTCTGAGCAAAGCTTGAAGCAGTTCTTCTTTTGAGAATACTGGCCAATGGCCACCAATCGCAAAGTCAAAATCAATTTGTTTGAAGGCTTCAATTTGTAGATTTCGTTTGTCAGCATCAGCAATCCAGTCAGGAGGATTACCGCATATACAGTCACCTAAAAACAGAATCTTTTCTTCTGGAACAAGAACAACCGTTGAATCATCTGTGTGAGGAGAAACAATGTTGAATGCCTGAATAGTAAGTTCTTCTGAATGAATTGCCATTTTATTGTAGAAGATAAAATCTGATCCTTTGACAGTCATGGATTGATGTTCGTATTCTTTACGAATGTGAATGTTATTATCTTTAAATTCAGTTTCAGAATGCTCAGTCCATTTTGAAATGATATCTTGCAGATGTGCTTCTGTTCTAGCTTCTGAGATAGTAATTCCATGGACTGCATGCATGGCAAAAGTATGATCCCAATGCCAATGAGTTATTATAGTCATATCAGGCAATGGAAGGTGATGCTCCTGTAAAAGCTGATAGAATTCATCGACATGTTCTTTTGAGTGGCCTGCATCAATCGCAATGCATAATTTTGGGGTATAAATGTAACCCAGCGAAGGGCGATCACGCTCGGCTTCATAGTCTGTGTACCAAATGTGTTTTGTTTTCTGAATCAGTTTCATTTTCGATTTCCATCCTTATCAAAGTGTTTTTTTAGTGCAGCTTCCGTTAGAAAAATTGAAGCAATTAAAGGAATTAACTGAATCATCATCAGGATTGTACCTGCAATGCTAATCGTATTGATATCCTTTTGAAATAGGCATAACATGATAAAAATGACAATGATAATCAATACTAAACCAGTCCTGTACCAGATGTTTCCGATAGTATAGTGGGCAAATTCCCAAGTCTCTTTGTTTTTCATGGACATTTCAGTGCGATAGCCAAACAGGATATTGATTTCTTGAGGGGCTTTCTTTTGAAAATATAATCCAAATCCAATCATCGTTAGTGGAATCAGCAGAATACAGCAAGTCATAAAGAACCAAAATCCCATAGTTTACTTCTCCTTCTGTTTTAGCTTGATTGCTGCACCTATGTAACAGCATCCACCTATCAGAAAGCAAACGGCTGAAAATCCCTGCACCCAATTTTGATGAATAAAACTGGCAATGAAATTCAGTACAAAAGACAAAAGAAACAGAACACCAATTAATGCATGAATCCAAGGCTTATTCATGGATGTCTCCTGAAGCAATTGCTTCCGCCATTCTGATATTCAATCTTTCAAAGAAATTGGCGATGTGCTTGCCGTCAACTAAAGCATGGTGGCACAGAACATTAACAGGCATAGTGACAATTCCATTTCTTTCCTGAATTTTTCCCCATGTAATACGAGGATTGGAATCTGCGGGAATTGGAACGGGCTGAATCAAGTCTGTAAAATACATCCAAGGAAGCGTAGATATAAAAATCATAGAAAGTGCTTCTTCAGGGTCTTCATCAATGGTTCCGCTTGTTTTGGCAGCTTCATGTTTAGACTGAGCTATTTTAAGAAATGAGTGCAAATCCATATCTGCCTTTAACACACAATAGGCATAGGTTTCATCCTCTTTTGCGACGGTGTGATATGTATCGCAGAAATCAAATTCAATAATTTGATCTTGTTGAATGCGATAGCGAAATTCAGGGACATCATTGGCAGCGCGGCTGACACACCAAAGCAAGGTTAAAAAAATAGGATAATGGTTTTCTTTTAAAAAATGATAGAAGTTTGTGATTTCTACTTCACAGGTAACACCTACATATGGATAAGCAAGTGTTCTGAAATAGTCAAAATGATCTTTTCGCTTAAAGGTATTTAAATCAATATGACGAGCTGACATGAATGTATCCTCCTAATTATTTGAGTTGGCGATAATGATTTCTATTTGATGCTGATTAAGTATGTCTGCAAGATTTTGGTCCAAAGGCTTGTCCGTGATTAGATAGTCTACTTCATCAAAATCAAAAACTTTGTAAAATCTGGTACGATTAATTTTTGTGCTGTCAAGAAGTACAGCGACTTTTTCTGCCTGTGCTGCAAAAGCACGCTTGACAGAAATATCCACTTCAGTGGAATTACTGAAGGCAAATTCAGCGTCTACTCCCGCGCAGGAAACGAAACAGATCTTTGCATGACGCTGCGAGATATGACGAACAGCTTCACTTCCAAATATACTCATGCTGTAAGAGTCAAAGTTGCCTCCAGTCAATTCGACAGAAATATGACCTTTTTCAGAAAGTGCCTGAGCAATGACAATGGAATTAGTCATGACAGTGAGCTGCAGGGAAGGATTGATGGCTTTAGCAAGACATAGACAGCTGCTGCTGGAATCAATGAAAATATGATCTGAATCCTGAAGTATAGCTGCAGCAGTTTCACCAATTTGCATTTTTTCTTTGACCATGGATTTATGACGTAAATCAAAAGGAAGAATACGTGTATCTTGTGAAAGATAAGATGCGCCGCCATGCAAACGTTTGATTAGGCCTTCTTTTTCCATTTCTGCTAGATGTCTTCTCATGGTTGGCAGAGAAACATAGACGCTTTCTGCCAGCTCTTCCACACTGCAGTAGCCATGCTGTTTCAAAATAGCAAGCAATTCATTTTTTCTACCTTCAGGAATCATGGTGTTCTCCTTTGATCATTTGCGCTCATATAATCATTGGTATATGAGCGATGTTCAACTTTATCGCAAGCTCTTGTGAGCGTTAACTAAATTTATTATACTAAAAATATAGAAATAAGACTATATTGAACAAATGTAAGAACAGGATGATGCAGCATGAGTCAGAACAATCAATTAGCTATTTTAAGGGATGCGCCTGTATCCAAAGCTCTGATTCATTTGGCAGTGCCATCTATCACAACAACTTTAGTGATGACACTGCATAATTTGATTGATACGATTTGCATCAGCTATTTAAAAGATAATTTAATGATTGCAGCTACAACAGTTGCCCTTCCGATTATGGTGTTGATTCAAGCGTTTGGTGATGGAATGGGTGCTGGAGCAGGAAGCTATATTGGACGTCTTTTAGGTGCAAAAGAAGAAGAAAAAGTCGAAAGAACAGTTTCAACAGCTATGAGTATGGCAGCTATTCTTTCCATCATTGCAATTGTGATTTCTCTTACCGTACTACGACAGTTAGTAGGGTTATTTACTGATGATCCAGGAGTTCTAGAATATGCCTATCAATATATGCAGATATTAACATTGGGTGCAGTATTTGCGATTTTTAAACAAGTTTGCACGTATTTGTTAAGAAGCAGCGGAGATGTCCAGTTTCCAATGAAAACGGTTTTGATCGAGATTGTCTTTAATGCCATTCTGAATCCTATTTTAATGTTTGATTTTGGATTTGGTTTGAAAATACGCGGAGCGGCGCTAGCAACAGTTTTAGCACAGGCGCTTTCAGCATCCTTATTGTTCGTTCGTCTTGTGACTCACAAAACAGTGATTCGATGGAGAATTGGAGATTTTAAGATGGACTGGATCAGTATAAAAGAAATATGGAATGTTGGAATAGCTGTTCTGATTCGAAATGGATTACCAAGTTTATCGTATGGCTTGTTTGCGAAGTCTGCAGGACTATTTGGCACAGATTATGTAGCCGCAGCAGGAATTGCCCGAAAAGGGCAGCACATTGCGAACTTTGTAGTCATTGGTATGGGACAGGGATACCAGCCGTTCGCATCATTCAATTATGGTGCAAAAAATAAACATCGTCTTTTGGAAGCGTTGAAAAAGTCCATTCTCTTTACAACAATCTACAGCTGTGTCATGTCATTGATTTTCTTCGTTTTCCCTCATGTGATTCTTCGCATTATTACACCAGATGGTTTATTGATTGAAACTGGCCAGCATCTTTTAAGAGCATACGCTGTAGGCATCCCAGTGATTGGCATCTATCAGATTCTAGCGGGTAATTTCCAAGCTATGGGAAAAGGAAATCTTTCTTTTTTGACATCGATTTTACGTCAAGGTATCATTTATTGTCCGTTGATTGTATTGCTTCCAAGAATGTTTGGTATTCCAGGTTTTCAGATGGTACAGCCATTATGTGATTGGATTAGTATGATGATTGTAGTAGTTTTATCTAGACAAGTTATCCGAGAAATCAACAATATGCCTGAATAAAAAAGCTATCCGAATTTCGGATAGCTTGCTTTTTCATGGTGCACGATAAGGGACTCGAACCCCTGACCCCTTCCACGTCAAGGAAGTGCTCTCCCAACTGAGCTAATCGTGCATGCTGGATTATTCTACCATAGAACATGAGAATAATCCAGTGGTTTTATAGCTCTCGTCCAATAACTTTTGCAATTTGAGATGCTTTTTCAAGCATTTCTTTGAATTTTTTTGGTTTTAAACTCTGTGAACCATCACATAGTGCACATTCAGGCTGATCATGAACTTCAACCATCAGTCCATCTGCACCTGCTGCAACCGCAGCTAAAGAAACAGACTCAACCAAGCTCCAATCACCGGTGGCATGAGATGGATCAATGATGATAGGAAGATGGGTTCTTTGTTTAATGATTGCAATAACACTTAAATCCAATGTATTGCGAGTATATTTTTCAAATGTACGAATACCTCGTTCACAAAGAATGACATTAGGATTGCCGTGTGCCATGATGTATTCTGCTGACATGATCCATTCCTCAATGGTGTTAGATAAGCCGCGTTTTAAAAGAATAGGTTTAGTCATTTTTCCGGCAGCCTTCAGCAAATCAAAATTTTGCATATTTCTGGCTCCAATTTGGACTAAATCAACATGTTTTTCAAATTCCTCTACTTTATCCACACTCATGAGTTCAGAGACGATAGGAAGATTTGTCTGTTTTCTTGCTTCACAGAGATATTCAATCCCTTTCGTTTCCAGTCCTTGAAAGGCATATGGGGATGTCCTAGGTTTATAAGCACCGCCTCGCAAAAGAGATGCACCTGCATCTTTTACTTCATGAGCAATACGAAGCACTTGTTCCTTGCTTTCTACTGCACATGGTCCTCCGATGACTGCAATTTTCTCATGACCTCCAATTTTAACTCCAGCAACATTTACGATTGTGTCTTCAGGGTGAAATTGGCGATTCGCCTTTTTGTAAGGAGCAGCAACACGTGTCACTTCCTGAACAAAGTCAAAGCTTCGAATCCAAGTGATGTCTACACCTGTTGTATCTCCGACCAGCCCTAAAACGATATGATGTTCACCTTCTGAGTAATTGACTTCTAGCCCTTTTAGAGTTAATTGCTGAATTAAACGTTCAACATTTTGTTTTTCTGAATTCTTTCTGACAGTAACAATCATGATTATTTCCTCCTTTAAACAAAAAACATCAATCTTCATTGATGTTCATTTTCTCAACAACGCTGTAAATCACCAGACTCTGGCGTTGTTGAGTTATTGATAGTAATAATAAGATGAAAAGAAATTCAACATGAAAATCATCTCCTGATTGAAGTGTACACCGATTTATGAAAGAATGCAATAATTCACAATCGAAATAGAGAATTTAGGATGAAGGAATTTGAATTGTATGTTAATCTTAAAGTAATAAAACGTGTGAATTTGATTAAGATGCTGTTTTCAAATGAACATAGAGCACTTTAATCAACAGGAGGAAAGACAATGAAACTGTTTGACAGTCATGTGCATTATGAAGATGCACAGTTCGATATTGATAGAAATAAGCGCTTAGAAGCCCTAAAAGAAACAGAAGTGAAAATGATTCTCAATTGCTGCAGTGATGTCGAAGTATTTGATACAGTAATGGGAATCGTAGAAAATTATGATTTTGCGTATGGAAGTATTGGCATTCATCCACACTGGGTATTAGGAACACCTGAGAATTATCTTCAAAGAATTCAGGAGCTGGCAAAACACCCCAAGATTGTTGCCATAGGAGAAATGGGATTGGATTATTATTGGGATGAGCCAAAAGATCTTCAGAAAAAAATCTTTAGAGAACAGCTTGCGCTGGCAAAAAAATTAGATATGCCTGTTATTATTCACGATCGTGATGCACACGAAGATACCATTGAAATCTTGGAAGAATATCGACCAAAAGGTGTTCTTCATCGCTATTCAGGACCTGTTGATATCTTAAAAAGAGCATTTGATTTAGGTATGTACGTCAGCTTTAACAATGATTTATCATATCCTGAATGGAACGCAGCGCCCATTGCCTGTTTAATGGAAACACCATGGGATCGTCTTCTTATTGAAACAGATTGTCCCTATGCTGCACCATACGAAAGACAAAATGAACGCTGTGAAGCAACAGACGTTAAAAACGTAGTGAAACTGATTGCAGAATTAAGAGGAGTATCTGAAGAATTTGTTGCACAGAAGGCTTATGAAAATGCAATGAATGTGTACGAAATAAAAGGGAATTGAATCAATTCCCTTTTAAAATCTCTTAGAACCCCTTCCTCCAGGTATATTTTTCTTAAACATTTCTTCAAAATTAATGCTGAGCACAAAACAAATGAGTCCGCCATAAATCAGAATAAACTGTGGAAACAGTGTAATCACCAAAAATGTAATGGATCCCAAAAGTGTGATATTAAGAGTTGAGCGAAGAAAATCTTTGAAAACAAACTGAAGTGACTTCAGAAGAGTATCTTTGATGCTGTTTTCAAATTTAGATAAATAAGCAAAAACAGTCATTAACGTAAATACAACAAAAGTCAAAAGAACTGCAGCGGCAGTACCGCTGAGCACAAACATCATTTCATCGCTATGCATGACACAATATACAACATCAATACTTAGCAGAATTGCTGAAGGGAACAAGATGAGCCAAATGATTGTCGCCTGTTTGAAATGAGCTTTAAACTGTTCAAAGTAGAGAGGAATCAGTTTCTTTCGATGGTCTTGTCTGAACTGAAAGAAACAGGAATAGACGGCTGTCGTTGAAGCTCCAATAGTTACAATCGGAAGACTTGTGACTAACCAAAGCACTCCCAATAGAACGATGTTGGGAATCCATTCCATCCAGCTCCAAAACTTTTCATCTATTCCTGTATTCATTGATTCACATCCTTATTTAATGGTTAATGAGCCCATCGCGACTTTGTTACGAGTACGCTTGTTAAAGAGAATATAAGTGTTTCCTTTGAATGTAAGATTTACTTTTGAATCCATCGCAAAGTCGATGTTGCCAAAAACTACGCTGGAAAGACGTACATCTTTTACTTCAATGCTAAGAGTTGTTTCCATACCGCTTGGCAGTGAAGAAATAACAGTGCCTTCAATTTGACCATCATCTTGAATCAGGACAGCTTCTGGACGAAGTCCAAGAACATAATCTTCAGACTCATCGATTTCAACAGCTTCTAATGGTGTAAACAGAAGATTCATGCTAGGGCAAGTCAGTTCAATGCCATCATTTGTACTGCGTGCTTTAACATCAACAAAGTTCATAGTTGGATTTCCCATGAAATCAGCGACAAACAAATTCGTTGGTTCACCATAAAGTTCAAGAGGTGGGCAGTACTGCTGCAAAAGACCACGTTCCATCAGACACACTCTTGTAGATAAAGTCATAGCTTCAGACTGGTCATGTGTAACATAAACGAAGGTTGAATTTGATGTTGCATGAAGACGCTTTAACTCAGCCCGCATACCGTTTCTTAATTTAGCGTCCAGATTACTTAAAGGTTCATCCATCAACAGAATAGAAGGATTTGTAGCTAAAGTACGTGCGATAGCTACACGCTGCTGCTGACCTCCTGAAAGTTCAGCAGGATATCTGCCACGGAATTCTTCAATTTGAAGAGTTTTCAGCAGTTCTTCTACACGCTTTTCAATGTCAGCTTTGCTCCATTTGAGATTTTCAAGACCAAATGCGATGTTTTTGTAAACTGTCATGTGAGGCCACAATGCATAGTTTTGAAACAGAAACCCGACATTGCGCTTATCTGGCGAAAGATTGATGCCTTTTTCATCAGAGAAAACAAGTGTATCATCAATATAGATTTCACCTTCTGTAGGTGTTTCAAGACCTGCAATCATACGAAGCGTTGTGGTTTTTCCGCATCCAGAAGGACCTAGCAGAGAGACAAAATCACCATCTTGTATCGTCATATTGAGGTGATCGACGGCAACAAAACTGCCGAATTTTTTTGTTACATTCACTAAACGGATGACTGGCATATTCTTATCCTCCTACACCTTTTTCAATTGAAGCGCCTGTTAACTTTTCAATACCGAAATTGATGACTAGCACAAAGACGATGATGACAAAGTTAATTGCATTGGCATACTGATCCCAGCCTTTTTCATTGTACTGGAACAGGATGGTTGTCAGTACTTTGTTGGCAGGTGTTACCAGCAGAACGTAAAGTGAAAGTTCACGCATGCTGGAAATAAACGGCAGAAGATATCCTGAAATCACTGTGGATTTTTGGATAGGGACGATGATTTGTGTCATGCGCTTCCACCAAGGAACGCCCACAATCATGGCAGCTTCTTCAATTTCATGACTCAATTGAAGCATAGAGTTGACTCCTGAACGAGAGGCCATTGGCAGATATTTGACAGTACCAATAATTGCCAAAAGTGCGAAGGAACCATACAGCGCTGGAATTGGACCATGACGTACAGCAAACATGGACAAATAGATAACTGAGAAAGCCATGCTTGGAATCAGATAAGGAATAAATGTCAGATTTTCAACAAAGCGAGACAGGAAAGTTCCTCTTTGTTTTACGATGGCATATCCAGCCAAGAAGCCAAATGTACCAGCTCCTAGTGATGCAACAGCAGACAGTTTCAAGCTGTTGAACAGACCTTTCCATACATCTTTGTTGATGAGAATACCAGCTTTGTCATTGAGTTCATTGCTGGCGCCTGCTTCACCAATCCAGAAATCAAGTGTGAAATTGGATGGCGAATAATTGCCTTGAATCTTGATCAATGACTGCAGCAGGAATGAAATCATAGGAATGACAGATACACACAGTACCAAAACTAAGAAAATGGTGCTGATTGGAGTTCTGAATCCCTTGAGTTTGAATGTAGAGATATTAGCGCTCTTTCCTGTGACAGTTGTATATGATTTTCTCTTTCCAATGACAGCCTGATTGATAAACATGATAATCAGTGCAATGGCAATCATGACAAGAGCGATGATATAGCCATAACCAGGGTTTGTACCATTCAAGTTTCTAAACATCTGAGTTGTCAAAACATAATATCTAACTGGAAGACCTAAGAACTGAGGAACGGCAAAGGCACTCATTGCACTTGAGAATACTAGGATAAATGTTGAAAGCACTGCAGGCATAACCATTGGAATCGTGATTTTCATGAACATTCTTGCGCGGCTTGTCTTTAGAATGACAGCAGCTTCTTCCAGATTGGCGTCCATGTTTCTGAGAATGCCGCCAATTAGAATGTAGGCAAAAGGTGCATAATGCAGGCCAATGACCAATGTGATTGGGAATCCGCCATAGGCAAACCAGTTAGGAGTTACAATGCCCGTTAAAGCAGTAAAGATGCCCTGTGCTCCGCCAACTGTAGAGTTTTTGAAAAAGTTCATCCATGCCAGTGCCAATGTCCAGCTTGGCATGATGTATGGGAACATGAACAGTTTAGTCAATAACCCTTTCCATCTCATGTCTGTACGAGTAACCAGCCATGCAAAAGATCCGCCAAAAGAGATGGAAACGATGCAGGCACCAAGCGCAATTTTCATTGTGTTGAACAATGGTGTATAGAAAATAGTAGCACTGTTTTTATCCGCAAAAACTTTGATCCAGTGATAAGTTGTAAAATCTCCGATTTTTGATCCTTTCACGCGCATCACTTCAGAAGCGTGCACAATAAATGTATCTCTGATGATGCAGACCAGAGGGAACAGAACCAAATATCCAAGTGTGACAACAAAAAACAGCAGAATCAAGTTTTGGGGTTTTTTAAGAAAAGCAAAAAGGTGATTTAGTTTTCTTTTCATCGGGACTCCCCTTTCTTTTAAGAAAAAGCTGTAATGAAACTCATTACAGCTTTATTAACCTAGAAATAACTGAATTACTGAGCAATGCTTGAGATGAAGTCTTCCATTTCAGCGCGATGTTCAGCTACGAATGCAGCATCTTCTCTTACCAGAACGTTAGACCATTCTGCGATTGTCTTGTCACCTTCAGCAGGTGCGTTTTCAGTATTAGCGCTGTAATCACCAACACGAGTTGTCCAAGGTTCCCAACCTTCAGGAGTGTAGAGGTATTCAAGCAGAGCCTGTGCACCATATGGATGTTCAGCTTTTGCAGAAACAAGACCATAGATTGGATAGAAGAAACCAGCAATTGGGTTCATATCATCAGCGATTTCAAGAATCAGACCCTTTTCGTCTTTCTTAGCATATTTGTTCAAAGTGAACAAACCGATGAAATCCTGATTCTGTCCAGCTGCACCTACAGCTTCACAAATCTTAGTATCAGATGTACCAAGAATCAGACCATTCTGATAAGCCAGTTTAATCCATTCATAAGCAGCATTTTCTTCAGTCAGAACTAAATCAGTTCCATAGTATTCTTTGTAAGCTTCTTCCAGCTTCTGAATGTTTTCTTCTTTCAACAGCATTGTGAAGAAGTTAGCGTTAACACCTTCAGCACCAGTGTCTTTCATCTGGAACAGACCATAGTTTGCAGGATCAGTTACAGCCCAGATATTTTCCCAGCGAGTTCCATCCTGGTTTTCGCTATTATAAATGAATACTTTTGAGCAGTATTGGAATACCAGTGGGAACAGGTCTTCTTCAGGCAGCCAGCTAGCAATACGTTCGTTGACATAGTTAACAACATAACCAGTGTCAATCAGTTCGTTTTTCAGACGAGCACCGTCCTGTACAAAAATCAAGTCTACGCCGCCTTCAACACCGGCACGTACTTCATTCGCAACTTTTTCAATCATTTCAGCATCGCCAATCTGAGTGAATTCAACTTCGATACCATATTTTTCAGTAAAGAGAGCAGCACCTTTTTCTACAGAAGAATGTGTAGAATAGATTCTGATTGGTCCGCCTTCTTCCTGTGCTTTCGCTACCAGGTCATCGAATGATGTTGTGTCCACAACATACTGTTCTACAGGCTGATCATTATTCCCTTCATCGCCTGTGGCTGGTTCATCGCTTGAGCATGCTGCCACGCCCAAAACCATGATGGCTGCAAGTAAAAGTTTAAATAAACGTTTCATAAGCGCCTCCTAGTTACATTTTGTAACCGCTTTCTTAATTTCATTATGA
>JAFQKG010000196.1 GCA_017397025.1 Erysipelotrichaceae bacterium
ACTCAATACAAGCCAAAACCTAAAAAGGTAAAGAAAGTCAAAAAAGAAGAACTGGATGAACTTGAAATTGAGGGAATCAATTACTAGCTTATAATAGGCATGGCAGTATTGCTGTGCCTGTTTTTTGAAAAATTCTTAGCTCTATCTTTAATGATTTAAGTGAACTTATGATATAAAATCGAAGGTAAGGAGGGGATGTATGACACAGCTTTTGATGTTTATTGGTATTGTGATGCTGGCTTGCATTTTAATGCAGCGTTTAACAGATCGTCTTCCGATTCCTTCATTGCTTGTTTTTTTGTTTTTGGGAATGCTTTTTGGGATTGATGGAATCTTCAGGATTCCATATAATAATTATCAGGTTTCAGAGACAGTCTGTTCGGTGTGTTTGATTTTTATTATGTTTTATGGAGGTTTTGGAACAAGTTTTAAAGCTGCAAAACCGGTTTTTTTCCGCTCATCTTTGCTGGCGACAGCTGGAGTAATTTTGACTGCTGGATTGACAGGTCTTTTTGTATATGCTGTTTTAAAACTTGATTTTCTTGAAAGTCTTTTGATTGGATCAGTCATTGCTTCAACAGATGCTGCCTCTGTTTTTGGTATTCTTAGAAGTAAAAACTTAAATTTAAAAGACAATACTGCTTCTTTGCTGGAAGTGGAATCAGGTTCAAATGACCCTGTTTCATATATGCTGACTGTTGTACTTTGTACAATGTTAAGTGGTCAAGAGATTTCAGTTTTTTCATTGCTGCTGAAACAGTTGTTTTTTGGTCTTTTACTTGGTCTTGCCTCAGGTAAAATAGCCTCTAAACTTCTAAAAGAGGTGCATATTCCTCAAGAAGGAAAGACGATATTTGTCTTATCAGTAGTGCTGATTACCTATTCTGCTTCACTTTTGATTGGTGGCAATGGCTATCTCAGTGTTTATCTTTGCGGTGTATTGATGGGAAACACTCGTTTTTCTGACAAACGAATGCTTGTTCATTTCTTTGATACACTGACTTCAATGGCTCAGATGATGATTTTCTTTCTGCTGGGACTTCTTGTAACACCTTCTGAACTTCCGCAGGTGTTTGTTCCTGCATGTCTAATTATGGCTTTTCTGACTGTTTTCAGTCGTCCTTTAGCAGTATCTTTGACACTTATTCCATTTGGAACGACGTTTTCACAAATTGCTCTTGTCAGCTGGTCGGGATGAAGAGGAGTGGCTTCCATTGTATTTGCGATGACCGCAGCTTAGTTATGCAAGAGATTTATATTGATAAAAATCATATGTGGTCGAATCAGACATTAAGACAGATTTCACTTGAAAAAGGAAATCTTGTCATTATGATTAAACGAAATGGCAAAAGCATTATTCCAGATGGGAATACGATTGTCCTGCCTGAAGATCTTTTAATTGTTGCTAAACATTAAAACCGGCATTTGCCGGTTTTGCTTTTGCGCAGACTACTCTTCTTCTGATTTTGTTTTTGGCCCTTTTTCAATTATGATTTGATGTGGATCTGGATCATCAAAATATCTGCCTGGTTTGGATAAGTCAAAATAGAGCTTTGAATCTTCTGTCAGCCCGAAATTGAGGTTGCTGCCTTTGTCTAAAGTGTATTTGTTAAGCGCTTCGCAGAACAATGCATTGTGTGCTTCTTCTCGTTCTAAAAGAAACATAATGGTTTCACGAACGTATTTGTCTTCAATCTGGCGGTACAGAT
>JAFQKG010000197.1 GCA_017397025.1 Erysipelotrichaceae bacterium
ATCTGTGCAAAGCTGGAGGCAACATCCACATCACATTCTCTTAAATGTTTTAGCCATTTCTGGCCTTTGTCATTAAAACCAAGAACACGCAGGGAAGTCAAAGGCGCTAAGTCTTTGGCTTCTTTTTTTGTGATTTGATTGATCAGTTGACATAAAGTGCGCTGTATACGGGCGCGTGTGTATCTTTTTGTGATGGAATGATTCATGAATTCTTCAAATGTATCATATTTTGCGGCATTCTCTCTTAAATGGTTTTCGATACCCTCTGAAAACAGAAAGAGTGAATTCAGATAGTCGCTGCTTAAACTGCATAATAGCATACGCAGATAAGGATAGAACTGTTTCAGCGTGACAAAAGGTTCTTTCAGTTCCATTGGTGTTGCTTTGCTGGTGTCTTTTTGCTGAAGCACTGCTTTGCGGATGGCTGTTGCACTGGCAATTTCTGAAAGTTCTTCATCATGATAATGTGTAGTGCGCTGAATAGTCATTGGCACAATCTGTGAATCTTTGAGGGCTTTTAAATAGGCGACAGCTAAGATATCATTGGGTTCCATGGCTTGTGTCCAAAGTCCATAAGCTTTTGGGAATCCTTCGCCTGTTGCAAGAATTTCTTTGAGATAATCTGCTTTAGTGGATAAATCTGCGATTTCCTGGAGCTCTGAGAGGTTGTTGGATTCACTGCCGAAAACCATAGTGTCCACCTGTGCCAGTTTTAAAAGTGCAACAGCGCCATCAGCAAACTGCTGAGCAGACTGAGTACACCACAAATAAGGCAGTTCAATGACCAAATCTACACCATGCTTCAAAGCGGCTTCAGTGCGCTGCCATTTGTCAACCAAAGCAGGTTCTCCGCGCTGAACAAAGTGACCGCTCATGACGGCAATCAACACATCACATCCAGTGATTTCTCTTGTTTTTTCAATATGATAAAGATGTCCATTGTGAAATGGATTGTATTCAACGACAATTCCTGCAGCTTTCATAACTATCACCAGTGATTATTCTATCACAAACAGAGATTTGTTGCATCTTGATTGAGGAAATGTGATATGATTCAAATGGGTGATGTACATGAAGAAACAACATGAACTGGCTAGTACGTTTTATAAGCCAGAAACTGAAATGAAAGCAGTGATGGTCATTGTGCATGGAATGGCCGAACACAGAAAACGCTACGATCGTTTTGCGCGCAAGCTCGCTGATAAAGGAATTGGAGTTCTGACGTATGACCAAAGAGGACATGGAGAAAGTGTCAGTGATCCTTGTGATCTGGGATATTTTGGTCCAATTGACGGCTGGCTTGGCTTTGTGAAAGATTTGGATCGTATCATTGATCAGCTGAAGAATAAATTTGATGTTCCAGTTGTTCTGTTTGGACATTCCATGGGATCGATGGTGGCAAGAAGTTATTTAAAGCGCTTTGATGATAAGATTGATGCACTAATTCTCTCTGGTGCACCTAATTATACTCCTGCTGCCTATGTGGGACGTCTTGTAGCTTATGTCATGTGTTCGTTTGGAAATGATAAAAATCGCAGTCAGCTTCTTCATCAGATGGCAGAAGGCGGCTTTATTAAAGCAATCGAAAATCCGGAAACTGAGCTGGACTGGCTGAGCTATGACAAGGCGAATGTACAACGATATATGCAGGATGAATTGTGCGGATTTACATTTACAAATCGAGGATATGAAGATTTGATGTCACTGATGATTGATATGCACAAAGCTTCACAGTGGAAAAAGAGCAACCTTGATGTACCTGTGCTATTTGTTTCTGGAAAAGATGATCCATGTACAGGAAATGAAAATGGACTGAATGATTCCATCGGTGTTTTGAAAAAGGCAGGTTACAGCAATGTTATGAACCTTGTTTATGAAAATGCCCGTCATGAAATCCTGAATGAGAGAATTGCACCTGAAGTCACACAGGATATTTTGCAGTGGATCAATAAAGTGCTTTAACACGTTGAGTTTTTTCGTCGAGATGTACGAAATTGATTGACTTTATCATAACTTTTATCTATAATGTGTTACGTTAACGAAATAGGGTGAAGTGCGCGTGAAATGGACGAAAACACAGCTGATTCAAACGAGTGAGAGAGGATTTGAGTTTCATGAAGAACTCAAGTTCACAGCTGAGTCGTTTGAGCATCTTGATCGTCTGAGAAATCTGAACGCTGTTCAGGTTAATGGCAAGGGCTATTACGATGTTACTGAAGAAAGACTGACAGTCGATCTTGAAGTGAGCGGGGAAATGGTTCTTCCATGTGCAATTACACTAGAAGATGTCGTTGTTCCGTTTGATCTGGAAGCAACAGAAATCTTTTCGTTTCATCCTGTGGAAGATGAAGAAGTTCATGTCTGCAGGAAAGACTGGATCGATCTGAATCCGGTCATCTTTCAGCTGATACTTTCGGAAGTGCCACTGAAAGTGGTAAAAGAAAATGCTGTCTATCCAAAAGGAGATGGATGGGAAATTCTTAGTGAAGAAGAGTATCGCAAAAGAAAAGGGAATGAGATTGATCCCCGCTTAGCAAAGCTAAAAGAATTCAAGTTTGAAGATCAATAGGAGGTGCTGACATGGCTGTACAACAGAGAAGAAACTCTAAAACAAGAAAAGCAAAACGTAGAACACATTTCAAACTCCAGGCTCCAACTCTGGTAAAGTGTCCTAGCTGCGGCGAATACAAGCTGCCACATCACGTTTGCCCATCTTGTCAGGCAAAATAAGAAAACAGCTGAAAAGCTGTTTTTATTTTATGAGACGAATGTGGAACATTTATCATGATGAGATTCCTGAATTTTTGAATGAATTTATGAATCTGGACATCATGAAAAGAATTGAAAAAGTTGGAATGAACTGTGGATGTGAATACACTCAGTTTCCTTTGTTTCAGAATTTGAAACCCTATAGCCGTTATGATCACTCTGTGGGGTGTGCACTTATTATCTGGCATTTTACCAAGGATAAGGAACAAACACTTGCAGGACTGTTTCATGATGTTGCGACACCTGCCTTTTCTCATGTGATTGACTTTCTTCACAAGGATTATCTTGTGCAGGAATCCACGGAAGAAAAAACAGAAGAAATCATGAGAGATTCGCTGGAATTGATGAATCTTTTGGATAAGCATGGAGTCTTGCTGGAAAAAATCAAAGATTATCATATTTATCCGATTGCCGATAACAGCACTCCATCTCTTTCCAGTGACAGACTTGAGTACACCCTTAGCAACTTGTACAATTATGGGATTTGTTCGCTAGAAGAAATCAGAGAATTTTATGAGGATTTGTTGATTGCTGTAAATGAAGTGGGTGAACCAGAGCTTTGTTTTCAAAGTGCAGATACAGCAGAACACTTTGCGCTGTGTGCTTTAAAAACGGCAAAGATTTATGTGGCGGATGCAGATCGTTTGATCATGCAGCTGCTTTCTGAGGTGATTGATCAGGCAATACGCTGGAATGTGCTCTTTGAATCAGATTTGTACAGTGATGAAGAAATGGTGATTTCAAAGCTTTTGAGCGATGAGAGAACTTCACTTATGTGGAAACAGTTCACTCACCTTCATGCAGTAGAAAAGGCTGTAAACAAGCCTGAAACAGGCTTATGGCGAAAAGTGAATGCCAAGAAGAGATGGATCAATCCAAAAAGCATTTTACAAGGCAGAGTCAGTGAATTTTCTTTTGAATTTAAGAAAGAAATCAAGGATTTCCTGAATCAGAACTTTGAAGAATTCATAGGTACGAAAGACAATATTTCTTATCTTTCTATGTAGAAGAAGAGCGAAAGTTCTTCTTTTTTTTCGTCTTTTCTAAAACAAGCACAGCATTTGATGAAAGAAGGATTATTTCATCATTTTTTCAAGAAAAAACCAGAGAAATTTTAAAAAAATATCTTTTACTCATAGAGGTTTGGTGTTAGAATAGTGGTAACAAGTGGCGGAAAGTGGCGATATAAACATAGAAAGTGGGGGATGATGAATGTTCAGTGATGAATATGTGCACAACATTGATTCAAAAGGACGCATCATCGTGCCTGCAAAATTCCGCTATGAGCTGGGAGAAACATTCTGGATCAATCGTGGACTGGATGGATGTCTTTGTATTTATCCGCAGTCAGAATGGATCAAGAAAAGTGAAAAACTGGAAGCTTTGTCAGAAAACTCCAGAGATGCCCGTGAATATGTCAGACAGATGTTCCGACTTGCCAGTGAAGTGAGTGTGGATGGACAGGGAAGAATTCTTATTTCCAGCAAGCTGATTGCATTGGCTGGTTTGAAAAAAGAATGCGTCTTTGTGGGAGCGAACAAATACATTGAACTTTGGGATCAGGATAGATGGGATGCCCACAATGAAGCAGTTGAAAGTCTGGAAGAACTTGCAGAAAGACTGCATGGAGCGAATTAACCGATGGAACATTACAGCGTACTCTTAAATGAATCGCTGGATCTGCTTCAGATCAATCCGGAAGGCATCTATGTGGATGGTACTTTAGGACGAGGCGGACACAGCAGCAAAATTGCAGAAAAGCTAACGACAGGTCATTTGTACAGCTTTGACAAAGACCAGACAGCTATTGAGGAATCAAAAAAGCGCCTGGAACCTTGGAAAGAAAAAGTAACACTGATTCATTCAGATTTTTCTAACATGAAAGAAAAACTGAATGAACTTGGCATCACTGAAATTGATGGACTGATTTTGGATTTAGGAGTCAGTTCTCCGCAGTTTGATGATCCAGAAAGAGGATTCTCTTATCGATTTGATGCACGTCTGGACATGAGAATGGATCAGAGTCAAGCACTGAGTGCTTATGAAGTCATCAATGAGTATGAACAGAAAGATTTAGCTCAGATCTTTAGAAAATATGGTGAAGAACAGTTTGCAGGACCAATCGCAAGAAAGATTGTTGAAAGAAGACAAAAAGAAGCGATTGCAACGACATTTGACTTGGTGAATGTGATTAAGGAAGCACTTCCTATGAAAGTCAAGGCGAAAAAAGGGCATCCTGCAAAAAAAGTGTTTCAAGCTGTAAGAATTGAAGTCAATCATGAATTGAGCAGTCTGGAAATAGGTTTGAAAGATGGACTTGAGATGCTGAAAAAAGGCGGACGAGCTGCAGTTATTACGTTTCATTCACTGGAAGACAGAATTGTCAAAGAAATGTTTGTTGAACATGCCAGTACAGAGAAAGTAGACAAGCGTATCCCGCTTTTGCCAGATCAGATCAAGGAAGCTGATTATCAGCTTTTGAACAAAAAGCCGATTCTTCCATCTGATATAGAAAATGAAGAAAACAACCGCTCTCATTCAGCGAAATTGAGAGGAATAGAAAGAAAGTAGAAAGAGGAAAGCTTATGGCAAAGATTATTCGTAAAAAAAGAACATTAAGAATTGAACGTGTTGCAGTCGCATTATTTGTATTAGCTTGCGGATTGTCTTTGGCTTCATCACTTTTTCTGCGTTCGTTTAACAATTCACTGAGCATGCAGGTTCAGAAGATAGAAAGTGAAATTGCAGCACTGGAAACAGAAAATGAAGCTGCACAGGTAGCGATTCAGAATCTGAGCACAAAAGATCGCGTATTGTCTGTTGCGACTGAAGAAGGTCTGACGATGAATTCAGTGAATGTTGTGACAATTGCCGGTGGCGGTGAGTAAATTGAGAAAGAAGCAGACGTTTACAATTAATCTATTGTACTTTTTGACGTTGGCGGTGGCTTGTGCTGTAGCTGCCAACGTTTTTCTCGTGACAATAGGAAAATATCATTTGTGGTCAGGAACTGATCTTGGTGCCTATGCATCTTCTGCTAGTACAAAAACGGCAACACTTCAGGCCCGTCGAGGAACAATTTATGACCGCAATGGTTCGGTGATTGCACAGGATGTACAGTCATACAACATCATTTGTTATCTGAACAAAAGCCGCGTTGGCATCGGTAATCGTCCAGCTTACGTTGACGATCTTGTGACAACTGCACAAGTGCTTTCTGAAGCGCTTGGCATGGATGCGGTGGAAGTCTATGACACTCTTTCCAGCAAACAGATGGAAGGAAAATATCAGACTGAACTAGGATCCAAGGGAAGAAATCTCAGTAAAGAAACCAAAGACTGGATTGAAAGTCATGATTTAAATGGCGTTGAATTTGTTTCAACGGTCAGCCGTCAGTACCCAGTGGGAACTTTTGCCTCTTATTTGATTGGCTATGCGACATCCAACAATGAAGAAAATCTTCTGACAGGGAAAATGGGTGTTGAATTGACACTGAATGATGAACTGACAGGAGTCAATGGCACAAAGACCTATCAGGCGGATAAAAACGGCTATATTCTGCCAGGTATGAAATCAGAAGTGGTTGAAGCAGTCAATGGCAATGATGTCATTTTGACACTGGATCAGTCACTTCAGGAAACACTTGAATCTGCCTTTGAAATGACGGCAGAAATTTTCAACACAGAGCGTATCTGGGGAAGCATCATGGAAATTGATACTGGTAAGATTTTAGCCTGGGGTCAGTCTCCTGGATTTGACTTGAATGAACGTGTGATTGATGACTACAACAACTTTGGTTCACAGTTTGGCTATGAACCTGGATCGACAATGAAGGTATTCCCTTATGCTGCAGCGCTTGAAACAGGCAGGTATGATCATTCTAGCTTAGTGGACTCAACAGATTTCTGTTATGCTCAAAAAGGCGGTGTGCCTTATCGTGTACCATGCGGTTCTCCAGGTCAGATTGGACGAATTACCAATGCAGGGACTGAAAAGCACTGGGGAATGGTGGATTATGATCATGGATTGATTTATTCATCCAACACAGTCACTGCTTCTTTGATGACCAGTCTGATTTCTCCATCTATTTATAAGGAATATCTTGAAAAATTTGGCTTTTTTCAAAAGGTTGATACTGATGGCATTGCTGAAATCAACGGTACATTGACTTATAATTATCCATCTGAAAAGCTGGCTTTGTCGTATGGACAGGGTTCAACTGTTACAATGCTTCAGATGATGCAGGCATATTCTGCAATCTTTGGCAATGGCAAGATGGTCAAGCCGTATTTTATTGATGAAATCCGTTCTTCCTACAATTCATCAGAAGTGCTTTACAAGGCAGAAACTGAGATTACAGGAGAGCCGATTTCACAGGAAACGGCAGAATATCTGCAGTCGGTACTGTATCGTGTCATCAATGATGAAGATGGTACAGGGAAACATTACCGCATTGATGAAACAGAACTGATTGGAAAAACTGGAACTGCTCAGATTGCCTCTGGTGGTTCTTACAGCAATTCTCAGACAATAGCTTCCATCATGCTGGCACTTCCTGCCGACAATCCGAAATATATGATTTACTATGCCTTTCAAGGAGATTATGACCGCAATGCACATTACAAAACGGAACCTATCAAAACAGTGATCCGTAAAGTTGCTCAGCTTTATAATTTGACAGATTCTCTCAATGTTGAGATGGATGGAACACAGGTTAAAGTAGAAATCAGAGATGAAATCATGCCTGAACTGATGAATCATTCTGTGGACTATGCATTAAAGAAATGTACCGATCTTGGATTGAATGCTTTGGTGTTTGGTGAAGGCAATGAAGTTATTTTCCAGATGCCTGAGGGAGGTAAATCTGTGGTCACAGGAGATCGCATTTTCCTTTTGACAGATCAGAATCAGCTGATCATGCCAGATATGACAGGCTGGAGCAGAAGCGACGTAACTGCTTTCTGGACGCTGGCCAACAAAACCATTCAGCTGGGAATCAAGATGGATGGCTATGGCGTGGTCATTGCTCAGAATATTCCTGCAGGAACAGTGATTCATGATGCTGCGGAACTATCCGTGAATTTAGAATAGAAAGTCTGCATAACCTGCAGGCTTTTTTTATACTCTGTAATGAGGTGATGCTGTGCTGAGGAAGCTACAGAGAAATCGCATCCGAACATTAACAGGTGCTGGGCTTTTTGTCTTTGGCTGCATTTTATTGAAGCTGGCTGACCTTCAGCTGATTCATCGTGATTTTTATACTCAGAAGGCAGAAGATCTATGGCAAAGAGATTTTGAAGTTGCTGGATTAAGAGGAAGCATTCTTGATCGCAATGGCAAAGTACTAGCGATAGATACTCCCTCTGTCAGTGTGATTGCTGTTCCATCTCAGATTGATGATCTTGATGGAGCAGTTGAACTGTTGAAAAATGTACTTGAGAAAGATGAAGAGTCACTTAAAAAACAGCTGACACGCTCTGCTTCTTCTTCCAAAATACTACCAGAAGGAAAATTGATTGATGCCAATCAGGCTCAGCTCATTGAAGAAGCAGATTTGAATGGTATTTATCTGGTACAGGATTCTCAGCGATATTATCCGAATGGTGCATATCTTGCGCAAGTTTTAGGATTTACCGGAAGTGATAATCAGGGGCTTGCAGGACTTGAACTCCAGTACGATGATCTTTTGAAGGCAGCCAGTGGAAGCATGAAAATTCCTTTTGATGCCAAAGGTCATCCTTTGACAATCTATGAGGAAGAATATGTTGCACCAGGCCAAGGCATTGACATCATGCTGACGATTGATATGAATGTACAGGATGTGCTTGAAAGAGAATGCCAGAATGCCATGAAGAAATATGACTGCGACAGTGTTTGGGCGCTGGCCATGAATCCTAATACAGGAGAAATCCTTGCCATGGTTTCAAAACCTGATTTTGATCCCAATCACTATCAAGAAGCTTCACAGGAAATCATCAATCGCAATCTTCCTGTCTGGAAAAGCTATGAACCAGGCTCTACTTTTAAGACAGTGACTTATTCAGCAGCACTGCAGGAGAAGCTGTTTGATCAGTTTGAAGACACATATTATGACAAAGGCTATGAGCTGGTGGAAGGAGCACGTCTGAAGTCATGGAAAGCCGGAGGCCATGGACTTCAGACTTATGTGGAATGTCTTCAGAATTCTTCCAATCCATGTTTTGTGAACATCGCTCAAAAGCTGGGAAAGCAGCGTATGCTGGACTATCTGGATCAATTCAATTTTGGTAAAAAGACAGGCGTTGATCTTCCTGGAGAATCATCAGGAATTCTTTTTCCTGAAGAACAGTTTGATCTTTTGGAAATGTCAACTACAGGGTTTGGTCAAGGAATCAGTGTCACCGCTTTGCAATTGGTGAGTGCTTTTTCAGCGATGGTCAATGGTGGAACATATTATCAGCCTTACATCACCAAGTGTATGCTTCATCCTGCCACAAAAGATGTACTGTTTGAAGTTGAACCTAATCCTTTGCGCAGAGTCATCTCAGAAGAAACAAGCTTTCAGATGAGAGCTGCACTGGAAAGGGTTGTAGCCTATGGAGGGGCCAAAAGCGGTTATGTCTATGGCTATAAAACAGGAGGAAAAACAGGAACAGCACAAAAGGCAGTGGATGGGAAATATCTAGTAGGAGAATATATTCTCTCCTATCTTGCAGCAGCGCCGATTGATGATCCTCAGATTGTGGTTTATATGGCATTAGATGCTCCTAAAAACAATGTTCAATATGGCGGTACTGTGGTAGCACCGCTTGTAAAAAATGCGCTTGAGGACCTGCTTGTGCTGATGGATGTCGAAAAATCGGAAGATATGCTCAAAAAAATGAAACTCTGGGGGGATCCTGTGATGGTCGAAATTGATAATTATCTGGGAAAAAAGAAAAGTGAATGCAAAAGTTCAAATCTCAGTATTGAGTTTTACGGAGAGGGAGATGTTGTGATTGATCAAGCTCCCAGTGCAGGAACGGTGGTGGAAGAATACAGTACTCTCTGGCTGTATCTAGGCAATGAGAAGCATTGAACTGCTTTCGAAGGCAGGTATTGAATGCAGCATTGACAAAGAAATTACTCATCTTGTTCGTTATGGTCAAGATGCAGATGAACATAGCCTTTTTGTGGATGTGTATCCTGATGAGCCTAAGTATTTGGATGAAGCTTTGAAAAAAGGAGCGCTGGTATTAAGCGAACGAAAGAAAGCAGGCTGTATTCAAATAGAAAATGCCAGAAAAATCCAAAGCGAGCTGCTTCAGATCCTTTATGACTATCCCTGCCATCGCATGAAACTGATAGGAGTGACAGGGACTTGTGGAAAAAGTACAGTTGTGTATTTGTTGAAACAATGTCTAAAAGATCAGGGCATCAAAAGCTGCTGTGTCATGAGTGGGAAAATCATAGTGGATGAAGAAGTGATTCAAACTAGAAATACAACACCGGATGCCTTGTCATTGATTCCTTTGATGGATCGCTGTTTGAAAGAAGGCATTGGCATTATGATGATGGAAGTCAGTTCAGAAGCTTATCTGGCTCATCGAGTAGAAGGGTTTTATTTTGATGTGATGATAGGAACTGTGATTGCTTCTGATCATTTGGACTCTCATGGTACACTAAAGCAGTATCAGGAAACGAAAAAACAGATTTTGTCACTGACAAAAAGTGATGGTGTTGCAATTGTCAACGCAGACGACAAGTGTCAGCGGAAGTGGATGTCTGATTTGAAAGGACATGTGTTAAGTTATGGTACTTCTGCTTCTTTTCAAATTTCAGAATGTGAATGTGATCTTGACAAGACCTCTTTTCAGTTTCAGCAGATTCCATTAAAGACAAAGCTGCTTTCAAAGGCCAATGTGTACAATTTATCTGCGGTAATCATCTGTGCTTTTGTGCTGGATTTGAATATGAAACAAGTTTTTACATGGGCACAAAGAGCACAAGGATGTCCAGGACGATTTGAAATTGTTCATCATGATCCTTTGATCATGATTGATTATGCCCATACAGAAAAAGCGGTGATTGAAGTGCTGTCTTTTTTAAAGGAATGCAGTGACAAACGTTTGATTTGTGTGTTTGGCTGCGGAGGAGACCGTGATGTCACAAAACGCCCAATGATGGCACAGGCAGTTTGCAGCTATGCGGATGAGGTAATTGTTACTTCAGATAATCCAAGAACTGAAGATCCTGAAAAGATCATTTCAGAGGTGATTGCGGGATGCACCAAGGAAGCAAGAGCTGAAATAGACCGTTTTAAAGCGATTGAATTTGCACTGGAAACCTGCACAAAGGATGATATAATAATACTGCTTGGAAAAGGGGATGAATTGTCTTTTTTTACCGGAGGCCAAATGATGCCGTTGTCTGACAAAACTGTAGTCAAACGGATCTTGAAGGAGGAATGATGATGGGAGAACATTTTCCTGTTCTGCTTTTGGATTTTGCGCTTAGTTTAGGATTAGTGCTTGTTTTAATGCCTAAGCTGATCGCTTTTCTACATAAAATTAGCTATAACCAGACTGTCAGTGAGTATTCGCTGGAACAGTACAAAGCCAAGGCAAAAACACCGACCATGGGCGGTACTTTGTTTGTGGTTGTTCCTATCGTGGTAACGCTGATTCTTTTTCCAGAAATCTGGTCACATCTGCCGTCACTATTAGTGCTTTGTGCCTATGGGGCATATGGATTGATTGGATTTATTGATGATTATATTATTGTAGTCAAAAAGGACAATGAAGGCTTGAAGCCTTGGGCTAAATTTTTAATGCAGCTGCTTGTGGCGGTTGCCTTTTACTGGGTTTACAAGGATTTTGTATCCACAGATGTAACAGTTCCGTTTATGAACGCAGTGCTTCCTCTGGGAGCATTCTATGTGGTATTTGCCTTTATCATGTTTACAGGAGAATCTAACGCTGTTAATTTAACAGATGGCATGGATGGACTTGCAGCAGGATGCAGTTTTCTGGCCATTAGTCCTTATGTCATGTTTGCGCTCAAACAGGATCAGATCATCATTGCCGGTTTCCTTTTGGGTGTCATGGGGGCATTATTGGGATATCTGAAATACAATGTTCATCCGGCAAAAATCTTCATGGGGGATGCAGGCTCTTTGGCATTGGGTGGACTATTGGCAGCTGTTGCCATGGTACTGAAAATGGAATTGAGCTTGCTGATCATTGGCGGTGTTTTCCTTTGGGAGACTTTGTGTGTTGTAATTCAGCAGGTTTCTGTTCGTGCATTTAAAAAGCGTGTGTTCAAGTACACGC
Source organism: Erysipelotrichaceae bacterium (assembly GCA_017397025.1). Taxonomy (GTDB): domain Bacteria; phylum Bacillota_I; class Bacilli_A; order Erysipelotrichales; family Erysipelotrichaceae; genus RGIG1896. The sequence goes on from JAFQKG010000197.1 coordinate 12,060, forward strand.
CAATCCATTATAGTTTTGTGATTTCAGGGATGAGAGAACCAAAGGTTGTTTTGATGTTCTGGATGCTTTCTGCTATTTGTGCAGCTATTGGTTTTTTGATGGGAGTGCTCTAAGATGAAAAAAGTACTAGTCATTGGTGCTGCCCTCAGCGGTATTGCGGTCAGTCGCCTTTTGAACAAAAAGGGCTATGATGTCGTTTTGACCGACATGAAAAAGGTAAATGAACAGTACGAACTGGAACAGCTGGGAATTCAGGTGTATGATGAAGGACATCCTGATTTTCTGAAGTATTTTGACTATGAGTTCATTGTAAAGAATCCTGGGATTCCTTACCATGTTCCTTTTGTGAAATATTTTGTGGACCAGAATGTTCCAATCTACAATGAAATTGAAGTGGCACTTTGGTTTGGAAAGAATCTTCAAATAGGAGCTGTTACTGGAACCAATGGGAAAACGACAACAACAACACTGCTTGCAGAACTTTTGAAAAGAAAAAATCCTAATGCTCAGGCAGCAGGAAATATTGGACGCCCGTTAAGTGATCTAGTGTATGAAGATGAAGAAACTGTACGTGATATCGCGATGGAAATCGCTGCTTTTCAGTTGATTGGCTGTCCTGGACTAAAGCCTGTGGTTTCCGTCTGCATGAATTTGACACCAGATCATCTGGATTATTTTAAGCAGCTCAACAAGTACTATGAGGCAAAAATGCTGGTGTACAAAAATCAGGATGAGCAGGACTGGTTTTTGAGAAATCTGGATGATGAAGAAGTGATGAGCTATGCGATGAACATTCCGTGCAGAATCATTGATTTTTCTATGGAAAAGGAAGCTGATCTGTGTATTCGAAACAATCAGGTCATGCTTTGGGATACAGTGCTGTTTGATGTAGAGGATTGTCATCTGCCTGGCAGACACAATCTTCAAAACTGCATGGTGGCAGCCTGCATGGCCTATCGCATGGGAGTTTCATTGGAACAGATTAAAGCAGGAATTCAGGAATTTAAAGGTGTGGAACACCGTATTGAATATGTGGAAACTATTGATGGAGTCCGTTATTATAACGATTCCAAGGGCACCAATGTGGATGCTACGGTAACTGCATTAAAGGCTTTTGATCAGCCAGTAATTCTGATTGCAGGCGGGTATGACAAAAAAACAGGGTTTGAGGGACTGCGTCCTTACCTTTCTCAGGTCAAACTCATGATTGTGTATGGTGAAACCAAGCTCCAGCTGAAAAAGCTGATGCCTAGCAGCATTGTCTGTGATACACTTTTTGATGCTGTAGAAATTGCAGTATCCAAAGCTGAAAGGCAGGATGTTGTCTTGTTTTCTCCAGTGTGTGCAAGCTGGGATCAGTTCAAGAACTTTGAAGAACGCGGGGATCTGTTTAAACAATATGTTCGCTCACATCTTCATGAGTGATGTTTGAACTGAAGCACAGCAACAGTCAATAAAAACAGAAGAAGTTTCATTGATTTCTGTATGAGCACTTTGGAAAAAGAATGAAACATCAGTTCAATCAGGAATGCAATGATAACAAGTACAAGGGCAATGACAAATTGCCTTTTTTTAATGACTTTAAAAAAACTAACAGCCAGTATCATATAGAAAAGACATCCTGTAAAAAGGCAGGCAGCATCAAAAAAGTGCGTGCCGATTATATCAAACGTGTATAGTGTGCTGATAAGTGTGCAGACTAGAAGAAAAATTACAAGACGAAGAAGAAAAGGAAGGATGGATTGAATGTTTTGTTTCATAAGTTCACCTCAGCACAGTATATTCACTAGAAAGTAGGATATGAGATGCAGGATATTTTTGTTTTAATATTTCGCTGCATTCTTTTTTATCTTTTGATTATTATTGCTTTAAGAGTAATGGGAAAACGAGAAGTAGGAGAACTCTCTGTTCTGGACATTGTCATTTATTTTGTCATGTCGGAACTTTTGGCATTGAGCATTTCCGATTTGAGCGAACCTCCTTACAAAGCTATCATTGCGATTGGTGTTCTTGTTGTTTTGCAGCTGAGTGTTTCACTTGTCTGCATCAAATCAAAAAGAATTCGTGATTTTTTTGAAGGAAAGCCCGCATTGATCATTGATCAGGGAAAACTGAATCAGAAAACAATGCTGAAACAGCGCTATACGATTGATGATTTGATGTATCAGCTTAGAAGCGCAGGTGTTTCGACGGTAGATGAAGTTCAATTTGCATTGCTGGAAAACAGTGGAACGCTGACAGTACTTACTAAAAAGGAGTGCAGTTTGAAGTATCCTTTTCCTTTGATTTCAGATGGCAAGGTTCAAAAGAAACATTTGGATGAAATTGGGAAAAATGAACAATGGCTGATTCAAGAATGCAGAAAGCAAGAGAAAAAGACCTCAGAAGTTTTTCTTGCGTTGTGGGCAAAAACAGGTTTATTTCTGATTGAAAAGGAGGGAAAGACAAGCCTGAGCATGAAGAAATGTCGTTGTCAAAGAGGAAAGAATCATGGCAATCGCTGCAGCTGAAGGAATTGAAGATTTGCATAAAAGAACAAGGCTGACAAGGCGCACAGCACATCCGCAAAGAGTATCCATCATAGCGCGGGTGCTTTTTTGCGCTCCATGGAGTATGCAGGTTAAAATTGGCTGTGCAGAATAAAAGGCAAAGGGGAAACAGAGGAGTTTTAAAAGTGGAACCATATCGTTTTTCTGATACAGAAGCAGACAAATAGGTTCACCAAAAAAGAAAAAAAGCACTGCACATATTCCGCCTGATACAACAGCGAACATCGTGCTGAAGAAAAAAATGGAGCGGGCTTTTTTTATGTTGTTTTTTCCAAAGGCTTGTGAAAAAGCAGGAAGCACCCATCCAGAAAGGGCAATCGAAAAAAAGCTTGGCAAGGTAATTAAAGGGAGAAGATAGGTGTTGATTTGGGAATAAATATTGATATAGATTTCCTTCATATTTAAAGAAGCCGTATTCAACATGAGAACAGGTTCTAAAAAAGCAGTCAATGAACCAGTCATTCTTGCAGCCGTCATAGGAACAGAAAGAGAGAGAACTTCAACAATGGCGTGCTGCTGAAAATCGGGCATGATGTATTGAATGAGCTTGTGACGCTGTTTAAAAAGCAGAGAAAGGCTTAGATGAAGACAGCTCCCAATTTCTCCTATAGTTTGTGAGAACAGTGCGAAAGCAGCCATCATGACAGGTGAAGATGAAAATGAAGGATAAAACAGAATCAGAAACACAAGACGAAAGATTTCTTCAGTGATTTGGCTGCTTGCCGCAAACAGCATTTTCTGCCGTCCCATGAAGTATCCTTTCATTAAACCAGTAGTCATGACCATTGGAAGCATTGGTATGCAGGCATATAAAACAGGAATCAAGATATCCTGTTTCAAAAGGAAATGAGCATACAGAGGAATACCAAGAATGCAGACAAGTATTAACAGTACGTTGTTGGCTAAAGAAAGAAGAATCGCTGCACTAATGCTTGGCTGAGCATTTTTTTTAGATGCGACAAGCTGAGTTAAGGCATTTGGAATTCCAAAATTAGATAGACTGATTAGAAACATTAGAGCAGAAGAAGCTAGGGAATAGTAGTTGATTGCTTCTTCATTTAACAGGCGTGCAATCAAAATACGAATGATAAAAGAGAGCAGTTTGGATAGAACTGAAATCATCATTAGAAGGATGGTTGTTTTGAGTATCTTTTTTTTCATTTTATCCCTCCCATTTTTACAAAGTATGCTTTATAATAAATAAGTATGAAATTAAAATGGGGGTGAAGTACGCATGCAGGAATTTGATATCTCAAATCGACAGATTCAGCTGACCATTGTGCTGAAACTGAATCAGCTGCAGCGTCAGTCGTATCCCAATTTAACGTACGACAATCTGGTGGATGTACTGGTGGACTGGAAATGGAAACGAAGCGTTCCGTCTTCACTTCATGAAGCGGTCAATGACATTTTGTCTTTAAGTGCAGATACTGTGATTCAGTTCATGTCCAAACAGGCAATCATTGATGGATACCGTACAAGTCTTTCTGACTACAATGATCTGCTGGTCAAAGGAGGTTCTCATGAGTAAGAAAAAACCAAATCCACAGAAACATTTTGTGATTTTTATAGCTTCTGTGCTTGCAATCTTTCTTCTGATTGGTGCATTTGCGAAAAATGTTGCATCCAGTATTTCATTAGGTCTTGATCTTCAGGGTGGATTTGAAATCGTCTATGAAGTGGAGCCTTTGAACGAAACAGAAGAAGTGCTTGATATGAGTGTTGTCGCACAAAGTGTTTCCAAACGTGTCAATGTGCTGGGCGTTTCTGAGCCTCAGATTTTAATTGAAGGTGAAGACAGAATCCGTGTACAGCTGGCAGGGGTCAGCGATATTGATCAGGCAAGAAGAATCATTTCTTCCACAGCGAATCTGACCTTTAGAGATGCTTATGACAATCTGCTTTCTGATGCATCCATTATTCGAGAAGGCGGAGCTTCACTGGCTTTTGAAAATGGGATTCCTGTGGTTTCACTGAAGATTGCAGAACCTGAAAAGTTTGGCGATATGACAGAGTCTGTGGCTAAAATGCCAAATAGCATCATGGTCATCTGGCTGGACTATGAAGAAGGGGACAGCTATGCAGAAGAAGCCATGAAGGCTCAGCAGGGATTAGAAACAAAGTACATCTCAGCTGCTGGAGTTTCACAGCGCATTGAAGGAGACTGTGTCATTAAGGGAAGCTTTAGTGAAGCTGAAGCCCGTGAACTGGCTGATCTGATTAATTCCGGAAGTCTTCCAGTCAAGATGACTGAAATCTATTCCAATGTTGTTTCAGCAGACTTTGGTGAAGATGCTTTTGCGCTGACTGCCAGAGCTGGTGTGATTGGTGTTTTGATTATTGCTTTGTACATGATTGTGATGTACCGTCTTCCTGGTGTGATTTCAACCATTATGCTGGCGCTGTACATTTTTGCGGTGTTTGCGATTTATTCTGCCATGGGCGGTATCTTTACACTTCCGGGAATTGCAGCACTGGTTTTAGGAGTCGGTATGACTGTTGATGCCAATATCATCACGTATGAGCGCATCAAGGAACAGCTGTATCAGGGCTATCCAGTGCAGAAATCGGTGCTTGAAGGACAGAATGATTCTTTCTGGACAATTTTTGATGCTCAGTTTACGACATTGATTGCAGCTTTGATTATGTTTATTTTTGGAACAGGTACGGTCAAAGGATTTGCGACGATGCTGATGGTCACCGTGTTCTGTACTTTTATCTTTAATGTCTGGGTATCGCGTTTCCTTTTGAAGCAGCTGGTCCTTTCAGGAAAACTGGACAACAGAAAAACCTGGTTTGGTGTTCAGTTGAAAAACATTCCAGACTTCAACAAGAATCAGGAAGCTTTCTATGAAGGACCATTCAAGAAACTGGATTTTATTAAACATTCCAGAATTGCGATTGTGACATCATTGGCGATTCTTGTGCTGTCAATTGGACTTATGGCATTCAATGGCTTCAGTGACAAAGGTGCATTGAATCTGGGAATTGATTTCTCCAGCGGCACAAAAATCACAGTGACTGCGGATGAGCCAATTACGGTGAATGAAGTAGAATCAGAGTTTGAAATGCTGGGCGTAGATGTTTCACGCTATCAGCAGTCAGGAGACTCAGTGGTTTATGTCACTATCAACAAAGCTTTAACGCAGGAAGAACTTTCTGAAGTCAAAGAGGTCTTCATTAGAAAATATGGCATTGAGCCAAATGACAATGTCGTCACACCTGTTGTTGGTCGTGAACTGGTCAAAAGTGCATTTACCTTGTCGATACTTGCTTGGCTGGCTATGCTTGCCTATGTCACTGTACGTTTTAAATGGGATTACGCAATCAGCTGCATCGTGGCACTTCTTCATGATGTGCTGATTGTGATTGCAGTTTTTGCGATTTTCAGGATGGAAGTCAACATTGAACTGATTTCTGTCATTCTTGCCATCATCGGTTATTCCATCAACAATTCCATTGTTGTGTTTGACCGTATCCGAAGCAGTGTGAAAGCAACTGAAGGAAATCTGGATGCGAATACTTATCGTCAGATTGTAAATGATTCACTCAACAAAACTTTCACACGCTCTGTGTATTCTTCTATCACAACTTTGATTCCGGTGATTTGCCTTCTGATTCTGGGATCCAGCGCCATTATTACATTCAACTTTGCAATGTTTGTGGGCTTGATTGCAGGAACAGTTTCATCTATGTTTGTCGCACCAACTGTCTGGTACTGGCTGAGAACTCAATACAAGCCAAAACCTAAAAAGGTAAAGAAAGTCAAAAAAGAAGAACTGGATGAACTTGAAATTGAGGGAATCAATTACTAGCTTATAATAGGCATGGCAGTATTGCTGTGCCTGTTTTTTTTAATATTAGCTCTATCTTTAATGATTTAGGTAACTATATGTTTAAATTTGGAAAAAAGGAGGAGATATATGACACAGCTTTTGATGTTTATTGGTATTATGATGCTGGCTTGCATTTTAATGCAGCGTTTAACAGATCATCTTCCGATTCCTTCGTTGCTTGTTTTTTTTGTTTTTGGGAATGCTTTTTGGGATTGATGGAGTCTTCAGAATTTCATTTAATAATTATCAGATTTCAGAGACAGTCTGTTCGGTGTGTTTGATTTTTATTATGTTTTATGGAGG
>JAFQKG010000198.1 GCA_017397025.1 Erysipelotrichaceae bacterium
CAGCCTTGTGCATTTCTTGCTTGGTTTCTTACGCAAAAAGAAGTATGACAATATTTCGGGCAAAATAGAGACTTCTTTTTGCATTTGTATTTTATCATATTAAAAAAAGACTGTCGAACTTTTATTTGTCAACAGTCTAAAAAGCGGCATGAAGCCGCTTTTATCTTTTTGTAGTGTTTTTGACGAATAAATGTGATGGCAATAGTGAATTCTTCTGAAAAAGATAAAAATTATGTAAAAATTCATTCATGATATGTGAAAAAATACTGTAAAATGTCTTTTTCTTCTGAAAAATTGTTATAATAAAGTTAGAGTTTCACAAGGAGGTTTTCAAATGATTTTGGCGCACAGATTATCTGCCATTAATAAGAATGGCTGGAGGTATACGAGGAATCGTTTGACACATCCTGCCCTGACAAATGCTGCCTATGATGTATGCGGTATTATTAGTCAGACAGGTTCTACCAATCAAGACAACATCGCTAAGATACTGAAGATGGATAAAAGTTCAGTAGCTAAAATCGTCAATAAATGTGTGGAGGATGGATTGGTTGAGCGTCGCATCAATCCTAAAAATCGAAGAGAGTATATTTTAACATTGACGCCAAAAGGTCAAAAGACAGTTGATGAATTGATTGTTTTGGTTGATCAGTGGCAATCTGAAGCACTGTCTGTACTTTCAGCAGAAGAAAAAGATCAGTTTCTGAACATGATTGAAAAAATCGTTGCTCAGACAAATCAAATGAATGAGACATGTCAATAATGATATGTCTTTCTCTACAAAATCAAGTCATAAACTGTTTAGCACATACAAAATAGAAGTGTAAGTATCATATCGTGTTCGCAGCAAAAATAGTTAAAAAAAGAGAGATAAATCTTTTCAGTGAATGTATATCAAATGCTGGCAATACCAGTAATAATGAATGTATCCAAATTTATCTAATAGGGAGGATTGTATGTTAAAGTATGTTTTGTCAAATGAAAAGAAACAAGAACTTGATGCTGGATTTGAAGCTGCTTTTGGTGGCAGACCAGAACGCTATTTTTCAGCTCCTGGGCGTACTGAGATAGGCGGCAATCATACAGATCATCAAAGAGGAAGAGTGCTGGCTGGTGCTGTTAATTTAGAAACATTGGCCGCTGTTCGTCCAAATGGAACAAATGTGATTCGCATTCATTCGAAGGGATATCCATTAAGTGTCGTTGAATTAGAATGTCTTGCTGCAGTACCATCTGAAGTGAATTCAACGCCTGCTTTGATTCGCGGTGTTGCTTCTCGTTTTACTGAGATGGGATGCAAGGTGGAAGGGTTTGATGCATATTGCACTTCTACAGTTTTACCAGGCTCTGGTTTGTCTTCTTCTGCAGCATTTGAAGTGCTGATAGGAACTATTATCAATGGGCTGTTTTTCGAGAATAAAGTATCACAGCCTGAAATTGCGATGATTGGTCAATATGCAGAGAATGTCTTTTTTGGAAAGCCTTGCGGATTGATGGATCAGACAGCGTCTGCTGTAGGGAATCTGGTGACCATTGATTTCTTTGATAAGGATCATCCTGATATTCGTCCTGTATCATTTGATTTTGCTTCATGCGGACACGCATTGTGTATCATTGATACAGGAGCAGATCATGCAGATTTGACAGATGAATATGCAGCTATTACGAATGAAATGAAGTCAGTTTCCAAGTATTTTGGAAAAGATGTTTTGACAGAGATTAAAGAGCCAGATTTTTATAAAGCGATTCCTGAGCTACGCAGAGAATGCGGAGATCGTGCTGTGCTTCGATGTCTTCATTTCTATCAGGAAAATGCACGTGTTCCTAAACAGGTTGCAGCACTTGAAAACAATGATTTTGATGCCTTCTTGAAATTGATTCGGGAAAGTGGCCATTCATCTTACATGTATTTGCAAAATGTAATTCCTGCTGGCTATACAAAGAATCAGGATGTAGCACTTGCACTAGCGCTTTGCGAACATAGTCTAAAAGGACGAGGAGCATATCGTGTTCATGGCGGAGGATTTGCAGGAACAGTTCAAGCATTTGTGCCTTTTGATCTTCTTGAAAATTTTGTTAAAGAGATGGATACAGTACTTGGAAAAGGTGCATGTCATGTTCTAAGTATTCGTCCTTATGGCGGTGTAGAAGCTTTTGTTGAATGATGATAAAAACCATGTTGTGACATGGTTTTTTCTTTTCCTATGCCTCATTTCCTGATAAAATGAAAGTGAGGGAAAAGTATGGAAGTCAAAGCAGTTTTATTTGATATGGATGGTGTTCTAGTGGACTCGGAAATGTATTACATGGAAGGGACACTGAAGTGGATGCAGGAATTAGGGTTTCAAGGAACATTTAAGGATGTCTGCAGTTTTATTGGTACAACCAATACAGTGACTTGTCAGATGGCAAGCAAGATGCTGGATGACAAATACACGCCAGAAGAATTGTTTGAAATCAATCATCGCTATTTTAAAGTGGATCATCCGATACAATATAATCAGGTTATGAACGAAGGCGTGGTTGATTTGCTGGAAGAGATTAAAAAACGCGGCTGGAAATGTGCGGTTTGTTCATCAAGTCCAAAATCAATGATTGATCGTGCACTGACTGAGTGCGGCATTGAGCAGTATTTTGATTTTATCGTTTCAGGAGAACAGTTTACTTTGAGTAAGCCGAATCCTGAGATTTATCTTCATGCGGCAGACAAATTGAATGTCTTGCCTGATGAGTGTCTGGTGATTGAAGATTCAGAGAAAGGCATTGCTGCTGGGAAAAATGCACAGATGAAGACGATTGCGCTTCTTGATCGTCGTTTTTCACTGAAACAGGCCAATGCAGATATCTTGGTAGAGCGTCTTTCTGAAATTCTGGAATGTATGAAATATTTATAGCTTTTCCTGATAGAGAATGATAGAATAGAAAAGCTGTGTCATTTTTGACATGGGCGAATACAATAATGTAGAAACAAAGGAGGACCTGCATGAAAGAAGTAATTAAAATTGAAGGTGGACATCCGCTCAAGGGTGAAGTGACCATCAGCGGGTCAAAAAATGCAACAGTTGCACTGATTCCAGCAGCGATTTTAGCGAATGGTCCTGTAACAATCTGTGGAGTTCCTGATATTTCAGATGTTCAGTCGCTTTCAACTTTGTTGAAGGAATTGGGTGTTTTTGTCATGATCAAGGGCAAAGATCACATTGTGATTGATCCAACGGAAATGAAAAACATTCCTTTGGAACATCCTGCGGTTTCAAAACTGCGTGCATCATATTATTTCATGGGTGCATTGCTGGGAAAATATAAAAAAGTAGATATCAAGATGCCAGGCGGCTGTTATTTAGGACCTCGTCCAATTGATCTTCATATCAAGGGATTCAAAGCGTTAGGTGCAGAAGTCAATGATGAAGATGGCTATTATCACATCAAGGCTGATCGTTTGGTAGGCAACAAAATCTTTTTGGATATTTCATCCGTTGGAGCAACTATCAACATTATGATGGCTGCAGTGTATGCAGAAGGACGTACAGTCATTGAAAACGCTGCAAAGGAACCTGAAATCATTGATGTGGCGACGTTGCTTAATAAGATGGGAGCTAAAATCCGTGGTGCAGGAACCAATATCATTAAGATTGATGGTGTTCAGGAACTGAGTGGATGTTTCCATGAAATCATTCCTGACCGCATTGAAGCAGGTACATTTTTGATTATGGCTGCAGCAGCAGCTCAAGAAATGACAGTATCCAATATTATTCCTCAGCATCTGGAAAGTCTGCTTGCCAAACTTGAAGAAATGGGTGTTGATATGGATGTGGATGTAGATCGTGTGACGATTCGAGGCGGTAAGCCATTAAAGGGTGCAGCGATCAAAACATTGCCATACCCTGGTTTTGCGACAGATTTGCAGCAGCCTTTGACAACACTGATGACTCAGGCTGAAGGTGAATCCAAAGTCATTGAAACGATTTATCCAGAGCGTTTTAAAAACTGCTTTGAACTTGCAGGCATGGGTGCTGATATTGAAGTTGGAACTTCCAATTGTACTGTGAGAGGGAAAACACCGCTGACAGGCAAGCGTGTTACGGCAACTGATTTAAGATGCGGTGCTGCACTGGTTGTTGCAGGGCTGATTGCCTCAGGAACAACAGAAATTCAAGAGGTCTATCACATTGATCGCGGATACTGTGATCTGGATGGAAAATTGAAAAAACTGGGTGCTAAAATCTGGAGAGAGCAGACAGAATAGTGAAAGCTGTTCTGTTTTTCTTTTCTTTTCTTTATAAATAAGGTAAACTAAAATGGGTTTATGAAAGGATGATGAAAATGCCACTTACAGCAGGTATTGTAGGATTACCAAACGTAGGAAAATCAACGCTGTTCAATGCAATTACGCAGTCTCAGGTTGAAGCGGCGAACTATCCGTTTGCAACAATCAATCCAAATGTTGGGGTTGTTGAAGTTCCGGATGAAAGAGTAGAAAAACTGGTTGAAATCTTTAAACCAAAAAAGACAATTTATACAACATTCGAGTTTACAGATATTGCGGGTCTTGTCAAAGGGGCAAGCCAAGGCGAAGGCCTTGGGAATCAGTTTCTGGCACATATCCGTCAGGTGGATGCTGTGTGTCATGTTGTGCGCTGTTTTGACAGTGCAGATATCACACATGTAGAAGGAACTGTTGATCCAATCCGTGATATTGAAATCATCAATCTGGAACTGGCAATGGCTGATCTTCAGTCTGTCGAAAATAGAATTGTCAAGGTAGAGAGAAAAGCACTTAACAAAGAAAAGGAAGCAATGCAGGAATACCGTGTTCTGAAAGCTTTCCAGGAAGCATTGATGCAGGGGAAGCCAGCTCGTTCTGTAGAGATCGAAAAAGAAGACTTACAGACAGCAAAGAACTATCAGCTTTTGACATTCAAGCCAATGATTTACATTGCCAATATGGCAGAAGATGAGGTTTCAGATCCTGAAAACAATCAGTATTTTAGACTGGTTAAAGAATATGCACAGGCAGAAGGCAATGATGTGATTGCAATTTCTGCTCGTATTGAAGAAGAACTTTCCATGATGGAAAAAGAAGATCGTCAGATGTTTCTGGAAGATTTAGGAATTCAGGAGTCGGGTCTTGATCAGGTGATTAAAGCAGCCTATCATCTTTTAGGTCTAAAAACATACTTCACAGCAGGAGCTGATGAAGTTCGTGCATGGACGTTCAAAGATGGCATGAGCGCACCTGAATGTGCAGGAATCATTCATTCTGACTTCCAGAGAGGTTTTATTCGTGCTGAAGCCTACTGTTATGAAGATCTAATGGTGTATGGTACAGAAGCTGCCCTGAAAGAAAACGGCAAGCTACGTTCTGAAGGCAAGGATTATCTTGTTAAAGATGGAGATGTACTGCATTTCAGATTCAATGTTTAACTGTCAGAAAAACACTGACAGTTTTTCTTTTTGTATAATAGGAAAGTTCTCTCGAAACAATGAAAAGTCATGAAAACAGATAACCAACTTGAAAAAAAGTAAAGTTTGTGGTAAGATATAACCACTTAATAAGAAGAAGCTTCTTGGCATATCGGTATACTAAATTGAATAGTAGAATGTATGCTTGAAGCTTCTTCTTTTTGTTTTTAAGGGAGTGAACTTATGAAG
>JAFQKG010000199.1 GCA_017397025.1 Erysipelotrichaceae bacterium
GGCAATATGGAGCTGTAAATAAAACTTCATGTCATTCTTTTTTTTGTGGTTTATTTTTAAAAATATCATTCTTTTCCGCTGCAAATCATTGAAAAAAGTGCCTACCATCAATGATAAGCACTTATTTGTCAACAATCTGAAGGCTGTGGAAAACACAGCCTTTCAAGTTTTACAGATTAAAATATTGTTCAAATTCTGCAGGATGAGGAATCTTTGACATTTCGCTGACTTCCTGACGTTTTCTAGCAATGAAATTTTTGATGAGATGTTCAGGGAATACGCCGCCAGCAGTCAGATAATCATGGTCTTTTTCCAATGCATCCAATGCATCTTCCAGACAAGTTGGAAGTGAGCTTAGCTTAGCTTTTTCTTCTTCAGGCAAATGATACAGATTCATGTCATATGGACCCCATCCATTTTCATGAGGATCAATCTGATTCTTGATGCCATCCAGACCAGCCATTAAGATAGCAGCATAACAGAAATATGGATTGCATGTTGCATCTGGGTTACGAAGTTCAAAACGTCTAAGCTCTGGGGTCTTTGCATAAGCTGGAATACGAATGACTGCAGAACGATTAGATGTTGCGTATCCTACTGTCACAGGAGCTTCAAAGCCAGGAACCAGACGCTTGAAGCTGTTGGTGCTTGGATTTGTCAGGGCACACAAAGAATGAATGTGTTTCAGAAGTCCACCCATGAACCAGTGGGCTTCCTTAGAAAGATGTGAATAGCCATTGTCATCAGAGAACACAGGCTTGCCATCCTTTAGAAGCAGCATATGAACATGCATGCCATTTCCTGCTTCTTTGTAGACAGGTTTAGGCATAAAAGTGGCAACTTTTCCATATTTAAGTGCGGTGTTTCGAATGATGTATTTGATCATCATGGAAGCATCTGCCATTTTTGACATCTGACCAAGCATAGGTTCAATTTCAAACTGGCCAGCAGCACCTACTTCTGGATGATGATATTTGACAGGAATACCTGCTTTTTCCATTTCGAGGCACATTTCTGAACGGCATTCATATGTTGTATCAAATGGTTTTGCGATGTGATAGTTTTTCTGATGATTGACAACAACACCCTGCCCCTGTGATGCAGAATTAAAGTAGGCCTGATCAACATTGAGTGACATACCGATGGAATTTGGCTGAACGCTCCATCCAACGTTGTCAAAAATATGGAACTCGAATTCAGGAAGGATCAGCATAGTGTCTGCAACACCAGTCTTTTTCATATAATCTTCTGCAGCTTTAACAATGTTTCTAGGATATTGTGAAAGCGGGCGATTGTTTGGATAATCAATGATCATTGCATTCCCAGTCAATGAAAGAGTAGGGATGGAACAGAATGGATCAATCAAAGCAGTGTCTAAATCTGGGATAAAGACCATATCGCTTTTTTCAACAACGGCATAGCCATAGTTAGAGGCATCAAATCCGATGCCGTCTCTCATTGTTTCTTCGCTGAACTGCTGAGCAGGAATAGTCACATGTCTAAACTGACCGTTGATGTCAACGATTTTAAAGTCGACCATTTTGATTCCTTTTTCCTGAATCAAATTCATAATATCTTGTGCTGTATTTGGCATATTAGTTTCCTCCGAGTCTTATTAAAATAAGCATACTTGATGTAAAAATAAAATGCAACAGAAAAGAAAGCACTAAGCTTTCTTCAATGTTTCATCTTCATAGATGTATGGAACATGCTGCTCAGGCAAGATGTGAGTTGAACCCATAGCGTTAAGTTTTTCTGGATTGTTGGAATGTACACAAACCACATTTTTTGGTGAAATTGTATCAATCATCCAGCTTAAATGATTAGGGAAGGCGTGATTGAAAGAATAGACATTAGAATAACCTACATATCTGACTTCAGCTTTTTTCAGCATAGTGTCAAGGATGCGTGTAGCCTTGTTGCCTTTGCCAAAAGGTTCACCAAACAGATGGAAGAACACACCGTCTTTAGCATCTAAAGAATGAAGATTCATAAGGTTTTTGTATGATAGCTGTACAAGATATTTGTCTTTGTTAAGATTGATGTCATCAAAGCTGATTTCTTGATTAAGCGACCTGACTTTTTTCAAAATCTTTTGATCACAGCTGCAGTCAGGATGATAGAAAGTGACTGATTTATTCATCACTGTGTTGATGATATAAGCTGTTTCTGTTTCAAAGGCAATTGTGCGTCCTGCTTCTTTAGCATAACGGATAAGTGCATCAATGAGCTGCATATCACGATGATAAATGCAGAATAGGCCCATTTTGTCTGTTTTGGACATCTGGTCTTTGACATCTTCATAAATACCTGATTCAAGGAACATGCCTTCAAGGATTTCCTTGCCAGGTTTTGCAAGGTCTTCAATCTTGGATGGATCATGAATGAATTTGGTTGGAGAATAAGATGTGTCATCTACAATCAAAAGATCAATATCAACATCAATCAATTTTTCAATTTCCATAAATGCCTTTTCCTGAGATAAACCATGGAAACGAATATCTCCACTGTAATAAATGGTCATGTCAGGAGCTTCAATCAAATAACCTGCAGATCCATAACATGGATGATCACTGAAATAAGGA
>JAFQKG010000200.1 GCA_017397025.1 Erysipelotrichaceae bacterium
AAGAAGCCAGGTTTTATCCAGCTGCTTCTGAAGATTTGGAATGTTGTAGTAAGGAGCAATGCAGACATTGACGATAGTGCCGATACCTCCTCCTAACACTGTTGCAGCAAATCTGTTCCAGCCATAAAAGAGAGGTGCTTTATCTGTATGAACCATGATTGCACAAAGAACAATGCCGCTGATGCCGATGGCTCCATTGAGCTTGAGTTTTGCACATAATGCACAAAGCAGTGTTATACCTAATCCGCATAGAATTGGGTTTCCCTGATCAATGGTTGCCAGAAGCACGCCAAGACAAGCTCCCAAAAATGTACCGAATATTCTGTTTCGTGCCATTTTCAATGATTGTGTTCCTGTTTTATCCATGGAAATCAGTGCTGTCATTGCAACAAAGAAAGGATATTCAAAGTTAAAAAGACGTGCTGCAATGATTGCCAGACAGACTGCGATTCCTGTTTTAATGGAACGCATGCCAATGAAATGTTTCATATGAGTTTCCTCCTGATGCGTAATAATACTCGTTCATTATACGCTTTCATTCTCACAAATCAATGCTATAATGAGAAAAACAGAAGGAGAATCCGTATGAATGAACTTGAAAAGGCAAGAATGACGATCAATGAAGTGGATAGAGAAATCGCTTGTTTGTGGGAAAAAAGAATGAAAGCAGTAGAAAAGGTCATTCAGTACAAAATGGAACATGAATTGCCTATCTTTGATGCGTCCAGAGAAAAAGAAGTCATTGAGCGAAATGCTGCTTTGATTGAAGATGAAAAACTGAGAGAATACTACATCGAAACTTTGCGGATGATGATGGAAATCTCCAAAACATACCAAAAAGAAATCATGGAAAGTATAATTATTCCTATGGTATAATATGTAAAGAAAGGCTGTGATGCGATGAAAAAGGAAACACCCGTTGCGATTCGTGTAAATCCTCATTTAAAGGAGAGAAGCAGAGAAGTTTTTCGCAAATTGGGAATGAATACACATGCCGGTGTGAATCTGTTTTTATCACAGATGGTTTTGTATCAGAAGCTTCCTTTTGATGTAGCACTGAATGAACCTTCTCAAAAACTGATTACTCAAGAAAAGACGGTTGCACTGACAGTTAAGACAGATGAGCTGACAAAGCAAAAGTGTGCTGAACTGGCAAAAAAAGCTGGTTTGAACCTGTCTTTGGTAATCAACATGTATCTTGTTCAGGTGGTGGACAAACAAGCCATTCCATTTGAAATCATATCGAATGAAATAGGGTCTGAGGAATAAACTCAGACCCTATTTTATATTATAGGAAAGTTCTCTCGAAACAATGAAAAGTCATGAAAACAGATAGCCAACTTGAAAAAAAGTAAAGTTTATGGTAAAATATAACCATTTAATAAGAAGAAGCTTCTTGGCATATCGGTATACTAAATTGAATAGTAGAATGTGTGCTTGAAGCTTCTTCTTTTTGTTTCTAAGGGAGTGAACTTATGAAGACCATCACATTGTCCAATCGTTTCTATTATCATGAACTTGATGAAAAAGATGCGTCA
>JAFQKG010000201.1 GCA_017397025.1 Erysipelotrichaceae bacterium
AAGAAATTTAAGCCGTTTCCTGGTCAGTGTGACAGACCTGGCTGAGGAAACTGAAAGCGAAGAAAGAATCGAAAAGAAAGTACGTCTGTGGAGGAAAAGCCAATGGACAAGAAAGGTTCTCACAACTAAATAGAAAAGAAAAGCTCAGCGAAAGCTGAGAAATGAAATACAGATTTCTAAAAGGTAGATTAATTGCCATAGAAGTATAGAAACAAGAGGGTTTGCAAAGGAACCCTCTTTTCTTGTCTTCAACTAGAGCTTATCTACGAATTGTGCTATGATGTTATCAGAATGAGGTGAAAGGGATGCGTTATTATATTGCTGATTGTCATTTTTTTCATGCTGTACTGAACGTTGCAATGGATCAAAGAGGATTTGATTCAGTGGAAGAAATGAATGAAACGATGATTGAATGCTGGAACAGCAAGGTCAGAAAGAATGATGAAGTTGTCATTTTGGGTGATTTTTCTTGGGGCAAAGCTGAGGAAACCAATGAGCTTCTGAAACGATTGAACGGCAAGCTGTTTTTGATTCAGGGAAATCATGATCGCTTTCTCAAAGATAAAAATTTTGATGAGAGCCGATTTGAATGGGTCAAGCAATATGCTGAACTATCTGATAACGGCAGAAAAGTCATTCTCTCTCATTACCCAATGCCATTTTATAACAATCAGTATCGTCTGGATGAAGAAGGCAATCCAAAAGCATATATGCTTTATGGTCATGTGCATGATACTCATGATGAAAAAATTCTTCAAAATATACAGAAACTGATTTGCGGAACTGAGGTGGATGCTGTGGGCGGCGGAAAAAGGACAATTCCTTGTCATCTAATCAATTGCTTCTGTGGGTATTCACAATATGTACCTCTGACACTTGATGAATGGATAGAAAATGATCGAATAAGAAAGATGAAACAGGTTCAGGAGTGAATCTGTTTTCATTTTGTGAGAAAAGGTGTAAGATTATCTACGGAGGAAATCAAAATGAAAACAGTTTGGGAAAAATACAATGAAGCAGAAATGAAAAACTGCTTTGACTTTAATGAAGGATATAGAAAGTTTATTTCAGAATGCAAGACAGAAAGAGAATGCACATTAGAATCCATTAGAATTGCAAAGGAACATGGTTTTGTGGATCTGAAGGAAATTCTAAAAGAAGGAAAGTCATTAAATCCAGGAGATAAAGTCTATGTCAATAACCGCGATAAGAATTTGTGTCTGTTTGTGATGGGAAAGCAGCCTTTGACAAGTGGGATGAATATTCTTGGTGCACACATTGACTCACCACGCCTAGATTTAAAACAAAAGCCATTTTATGAAGACAATGGTCTTGTGCTGATGGATACACACTATTATGGCGGTGTGAAGAAATACCAGTGGGTAGCATCTCCAATGGCTATTCATGGCGTTGTCTGCAAAAAAGATGGCACATCAGTGAATGTTGTAATTGGTGAAAAAGAATCTGATCCTGTTGTTGGTATCAGTGATCTTCTAATTCATTTGTCAGCTGATCAGATGCAGAAACCTGGTGCAAAAGTAGTTGAAGGGGAAGATTTGAACGTATTGGTTGGCTCTATTCCTGCAAAGAATGAGGAAAAAGATGCAGTCAAGATAGCTGTATTGAATCTTTTGAAGGAAACATATGATATCGAAGAAGATGATTTTATCAGCGCAGAACTTGAAATCGTGCCTGCTGGAGCAGCACGTGACTATGGTCTGGATCGAAGCATGATCATGGGATATGGGCATGATGACAGAGTTTGTGCTTATACTTCTTTGATGGCGATTTTGGAAGTAGAAAACCCAGAAAGAACTTCTTGCTGTATTCTGGTGGACAAGGAAGAAGTAGGTTCGATTGGTGCAACAGGCATGCAGTCCCGTTTCTTTGAAAATGCTGTTGCTGAAATGATTGGTTTAAGCGAAGACTATAGCGATTTGAAGCTTAGACGTACTCTTGAAGCATCAAAAATGCTGAGCAGTGATGTTTCTGCAGCGTATGATCCAAATTATCCATCAGTCAATGAAATGAAGAATACAGCATTCTTTGGACGCGGAATCTGTTTCAATAAATACACTGGATCACGTGGTAAAGGCGGATGCAATGATGCGAATCCTGAATTTATTGCACGTCTTCGTGCTGTGATGGAAGAGGCAGATGTGCAGTTTCA
>JAFQKG010000020.1 GCA_017397025.1 Erysipelotrichaceae bacterium
GGAAACTGAAGCTGCTCTGAGAGAAGAGTTCAATGTCACAACTGGCACTAAAATCTCTAACATGGCTCCTATGAAATACAAATCCAAAATGAAAGCCGTATATGAAAAAGCTGGAATCAAAGCCTGCAGGTACCATCTTGTTCATGATTATGACGATTGCTTGAAGTTTCTGAATGAAGTGGGCTATCCTGTTGTTGTAAAACCTGACAATGGTGTGGGTGCTTCTGCAACCTATAAACTGAAAAATCTGGAAGAATTCAACTATTTCTATGCAACAAAGCCTGATGTTCAATTCATCATGGAGGAATTTGTCCCTGGACACGTTGAAACATTTGATGGCATCACCAATTCAAAGAAAGAAATTCTTATTTGTTCAAGCCATAAAATGATGATTTCGATTATGGATTCCGTCAATGAAGCTGCTGACTCCACTTTCCACTCACAGAAAGTAGAGGACATGGACATCTATGAGATTGGAAAGAAAACTGTTGAAGCATTTGATACAAGAAGCAGATATTTCCACTTTGAATTTTTCCGCTTAGACGAAGACAAGCCTGGCCTAGGGAAAAAAGGCGATTTGTTAGGACTGGAAGTGAACATGCGTGCTCCAGGAGCCTACATGCCTGACATGCTCAATTGGGCATGCGATGTCGATGTTTATGACATTTGGGCAGAGATGCTTTGCACAGATACAACTACATGCCACTATGAGCGTAAATATTCAGTAGGATATGCTGCAAGAAGAAATGAAAACCATTATAAGTACAGCTGGGATGAAATTCGCAGCCTGTATAAAGAATCAATCATGATGGATATTGATGTTCCTAAAGCACTTAGCGCTGCCATGGGTGATCACACTTGCATTTTCCGACATCAAGATGAACAGAAAATGCTAGAAATACTGCATACAATACTTCAGCGTGCATAAAAGAAAAACGAGGTAAATCACCTCGTTTTTACTTTGCCTTTTTTTTGAATCCAAGCCCCTATAACTATCAGGCACCATGGAAGATAGCTTTGAAAATAAATCATTCCATCTTTCAACTGATTCAAATCAATGACAGGATTCAGCAAGAGAATCCATGAAATCATCTAAATTCCCCCTGTTCATCAGCATCATAGCCAATGAATCAGAAGAAGTTTGTCGACTTATTTGACTGCTTCAATGATCTGAGTGAATGAATCCACTTTCAAAGATGCACCGCCAATCAAAGCACCATCGATGTCTTCACAAGCCATGTATTCTTTGATATTTTCAGGTTTTACTGATCCGCCATACTGAACGCGGACTGCATTTGCAGCTTCTTCACCATACATCACGCGAATCTGATCACGTACGATTGCACAGCAGTTCTGTGCGATTTCCTTAGTAGCTGATTTACCAGTACCAATAGCCCAAATTGGTTCATAAGCAATGACCATCTTAGATACGCACTTAGGGCACAGATCTTTCAGACCAGCAGCCAGCTGAGTGCGAATTACATTTTCAGTTTCACCTGCATCATACTGGGCTTCAGTTTCACCAATACAGAAGATTGGAGTCATACCAGCTTCAAACAGTCTTTTAGCTTTCAGATTCAGTTCAGCATCATTTTCACCAAACATCTGACGACGTTCAGAATGACCGATGATGACATGTGTTACACCCAGTTCTTCCAGCATAGGAACTGAAACTTCACCAGTATAAGCACCATTGTCCTTGTAATGGCAGTTTTCAGCTGCAATTACAAGATTCTTTGCAGTAGCACAAGCATCTTTCAGTGCAGTAAAAGGAGCACCTACACCAAAAGTAGCACCATCATGCAGCACTGGTTCAATTGCTTCAATGAATGCAACTGTTTCAGCGCAAGTTTTGTTCATTTTCCAGTTTCCAACAATAATAGGTTTTCTCATTATTTATCACCAATCACTGCGATACCAGGCAGTGCCTTACCTTCCATATATTCCAAAGAAGCTCCTCCACCTGTAGAAATGTGAGAGAACTTTTCCTTGTAGCCAAGCTGAATTGCTGCAGCAGCAGAGTCGCCTCCACCGATAACAGTTGTAGCACCTGGCAGTTCAGAAATAGCCTTGCATACTTCATTTGTGCCTACTGCAAATGGAGCCATTTCAAAGACACCCATTGGACCATTCCATACAACAGTCTTAGCGCCTTCCAAAGTCTTTCTGAACAATTCGATTGTTTCAGGACCGATATCCAGACCCATCCAGCCTTCAGGAATCTGACCAGACTTGCAAACCTGAGTATTTGCATCTTCAGCGAACTTGTCTGCACATACGTTATCTACAGGCAGAACAATCTGATCGCCAGCTTTTGCCAGATATTCCTTAGCCAGTTCAACACGGTCTTCTTCCAGCAGGGAAGTACCGATTTCGCCTCCCATTGCCTTCATGAATGTATAAGCCATACCGCCACCGATGATAACTTTGTCTGCTTTCTTCAGCAGGTTGTCAATAACAGCAATCTTATCAGATACTTTTGCACCGCCGATGATTGCAACAAATGGACGTTCTGGTGTATCAACAGCCTTACCCAGCATTTCAACTTCCTTCTGTACCAGGAAACCGCATGCATTAGGCAGTCTTTCAGGAATACCTACAGTTGAAGCATGTGCTCTGTGTACTGAACCGAATGCATCAGACACAAACAGTTCACCCAAAGATGCCCAATATTCAGCCAATTCTGGATCGTTTTTGCTTTCTCCCTTTTCATAACGAGTGTTCTGTACCAGAACGATTTCGCCATCTTTCAATGCAGCAACAGCTTCTTCCAGTTCAGGACCACGAGTTACAGGAACAAAAGTTACCTTTGTATCTACAACTTCTGCCAGTCTTTCTGCCACTGGAGCCATGTTGTTTTTCTTCATGCCAGCTGCCTTCTTTTCAGGATCCTTGTGATCAATTTTTCCAAGGTGAGACATCAGGATAATGCGTGCTCCGTTTTCAATCAGATAATTGATTGTTGGTAATGCAGCCTGAATACGGTTGTCATTAGTGATTTTCCCATCTTTCAGAGGTACGTTGAAGTCAACGCGTACAATTACTTTCTTTCCTCTGACATCAAGGTCTTTAACAGTTCTTTTTGCCATGAATTAATATCCTCCTCTTAGCCATTTAATTATACCACCCTCGCAAATTCAATACAATCTATAATTCTTTTTGCGTCCAGAATTTCACAAGCTCAAAGCGCTTACATAGAAAGCAGGACCTACTGAGGCCCTGCTTTTGTCTGATGAATCACATCTTTCATCTGTTCACTGGTCAAGTATCCAGGCACATACCCATGAACATCACCAGAAGCGAACACAAAATAATTGGTTGGAAGCCCATTGACTCCATATTTATGGAAGACAGATCCGTCTTCATCAAACAGAATTGGAAACTCATATCCCATTTCCTCAATCCATAGAATCAGCTCTTCCTTGCTTAAATCATTGCCACCAGGCTGCATAATCATCAAATGTACAACCTCTGGATCTTCCTGCCAAGTTAAATTCAAGGATGACATTTCCATCGTACAGTAATGACACCATGAAGCTACAAAAGTTACAACAACTGTTTTTCCTTTATAATCTGACAGCTGATGAATGGCACCATGCTGATCATACAGAATAAAATCCTGTTCGCTTTGAAGTTCTCTTTCCTCATAACTGAGCGAACTAGAACCTAAGGTCTTTCCTTGTTTCAGCTCAGAAAACCCCTGCACTCCCATCCATACGCCCATGATGATTAAAATAATTCCACCAAGCTTAATTGCCCACTGAAACAGTTTTTGTTTTTCTTTAAAGAAGCGAAGAAGCTCTGCAGTAAACAGTCCCAACGCCAAAAAAGGAATTAAAAATCCTGCAGCATACCAGACAATCAATAGAATTCCTTTAAGGGCATCCGCACTGGAGGCTGCCATCACTACAATACTCGTTAAATACGGTCCAATGCAAGGCGTCCAGGAAAAACTGAAGAGAAAGCCCATCAAGAACGCTTTTAGGCCATTCATTTTACGTAAATCAAGTTTATGCATCATAGAACGATCCTGCATCAGAAATGGTATGCGAATCACATCCAGCTGCACAAGTCCCATCACCAAAACCACAAGTACCCCAAACAAAGAGATTTCAGCATGATACGCTTCAAATACATTGTGCGCACTGTGCACCGCAAAAGCCATCAGAAAGAACGTGCACGATACACCTAAAATAAACCAGATGGTAGAAAGCAGCACACGGGTTCTGCGATAAACGATTCTGCCCTGTTCATCTGTACTTTTTGCATTCCCAGAAAGATATCCCATATATACTGGAAGCAATGGCAGAATGCAGGGCGAGAAAAATGAAAGGATACCTTCAACAAAAACTAAAATCGGATTCATATCTTTTTCAAATTACAGCACAACAGTTATGTGCACCCATCCCTTTCCAAGCCTATTTTTATTCATATGCCACAGGCCAAAAGGCATATTTCTTTTCACATTGTTATTACCTCACCAAATTTTTCAGCAATTCAACCTGCTCAATTTCCAACAAGTAATATTCTCTTTCATCTTCTCGGATAAAGACACACCATCTTCCATCCTCCAATTCAACTTTTCCAAATTCCCAGACTCTAATCGGGTCACCCATTTCACGACGATTTTTCACAATTTCAAGAAAAAGGTCAAATTTCCCCGGCGAAGTATACTCTGTACAATCTTCCAGTCTCAGCCAGCTTTCCACCTGCAATTTTAACAAATCAAGATTTAAATCGACAGAAACAGCAGCTGTTTCGCTTATAAGAGTACAGCCCATATCGTCCATCTCAATAAAACGTACATCATGGACTTGCTCCGTCTTTAACACATAGATTTTTGTAGTGTATGTTTCATAGGGGATAGATTCATCAGGTTCAACAACTTTTCCGGATTCATCAAGTACTTCCTGATTCCCCTCAAAGTCAACAAACAATTTCAATGAGCCATCTTTACTGAACAAAATTCCATCATTTTTCTGATTGCTAGATTCAGTTTGATAATAGAAACTGCTGCCTGTCAGAATTTGATTGTGCATGATCTGTTCGTGATAAAAAGTGATGATTTCTCCATCAAAATACAATTGACCTATCTTTATCTGATTTATTTTATATTTGTTAGAGCTGCAGCTCGTGAAAACAATCAAAGAAAGAACCAACGCAAAGATTTTCTTCATCTCAATCATCCCTTTTCTCACAAAGACTGAATAGTTAGAAAAACACAACTGCTAAAATAACAAGCCCTAATACAATGCGATAAACGCCAAAAACTTTAAAATCATGTTTGCGAATATAACTCATCAAAAAGCGAATCGCAAGTACAGACACCACAAAAGAAACCAGTGTTCCTAAACCCAAAACGCCCCAAGCCAGCATATTCATTTCTACTCCTGCCTTGAACATCTTCAAAAGCTTCAGCATAGACGCACCAGCCATCACAGGAACAGCCAGAAAGAAAGAAAACTCTGCAGCAATGGAACGACTGCATCCGATCAAAACAGCGCCAAGAATCGTAGCACCAGAACGGCTTGTTCCTGGAATTAACGCCAACATCTGACAGCAGCCAATCAGCAGTGCTGTTTTATAATCCATCGTTTCAAAAGAAACAACTTTTGGTATGCGCTTTTGATTCTCAATCACAATAAATAAAACCCCATAAACAATCAGCATCACTGCAATAACAACTGGTCCATGCAGATATCCGTCAATCAGATCATCCAAAAGCACACCTGCAATTCCAGCAGGAATGCACCCAACAATTACTTTTACCCATAGAGAAAGAGTTTCCTTCTTTTCTGATTCATTTTTCTTGGGCGAAAATGGATTCAGCTTATGAAAATAAAGCAGACATACCGCTAAAATAGAGCCAAACTGAATCACCACAAAAAACATATTCAAAAATTCTTCATTCAGCACAGGGTTGTCAAACACCTGCATTTTCATTAATTCATCTGCCAGAAGCAAATGTCCTGTTGAGCTGATTGGCAGCCACTCAGTGATTCCCTGAATGATGCCGTAAATCAGCGTCTGTACCCACGTTATCATCTTAGTTTCTCCTTTTCCAAATCAATCAGAAACTGTTTCATTTCTGTACCCCAGGCATAATTGCCTGTTTTTCCATCCGAGCGAATCACTCGATGGCATGGAATCACAATCCCAATCGGATTGTGACCACAAGCAGTTCCAACAGCACGAACTGCTTTTGAAAAGCCTGCCATTTCTGCCAGTTTTTGATAACTGATACAAGTACCATACTCAATCTCTTCCATCGCTTTCCAAACTGACTTCTGAAACTCAGTACCTTCTAAAGATAGCGGCAAATCAAACTTTTTTCTTTTTCCTGCAAAATATTCATTCAGCTGACACCTGCAGTTTTCAAGAATCTCAGAATCCCCATAAAGAGTTTCCTCAATCCGGCTGATTCTAACTATTTTTCCGTTTTCCTCACTGACATAAAGCGTCCCTGCTGGACTTTCCATACAAATTGTCTTACGCATCATTTTCTTTTAAGTGATCAAATCGAGGAGTAAACGATTCACAATAATTTCCTGAACGCTTGTATACTTTCGCAAGACGATCAGAGAGAAGTGTCATTACTTCATACGGAATCGTATTCAGTTCTTCTGCAACTTGGCACAAAGAAAGATGATCACCTATCAATTCAACCACTGTTCCTTCTTCTTCCCAGTGTTCCAGTTTCAGCATTGCCTGATCCATGCAGATTCTGCCAACAAATTCTGCCTCATAGCCATTCACATATGCTTTTCTTCCCTGATGAGCTCGTACCCATCCATCGGCATATCCAATAGGCACCGTCGCAATGATTTCATCTTTCGAAGTTACATATGTTGCACCATAGCCCACACTTTGACCAGCAGGTACTTTTTTTACATGAATTATTTTGGTATAAAGCGACATCACATTTTTCAAGTCTGTCTTGTAAGAAGTGATTCCGAACATGGCAAGACCACAGCGCACAGCATTGCTGAAAGACTCATGATAATGCACAGTTGCATCTGAATTGCTGCAGTGAATCCATTCAAAAGGCATCTCTAGCTCTTCTACAATTTTCTGAAACTGTGTCATTTGGCAATCTGTCATACGGTTATCCGAAACATCTGAACAGGCAAAATGGGTAAAAATACCTGTGATTTCTGCCCTCATCTTTCTTAACATTTCAATTCCGTTCTTTAGTTCATCACACCCTTTAAATCCGATGCGATTCATCCCTGTATCCACTTTCAAATGAATTTTCAGACCTTCACACTGCTGCTGCATAGCCATTTTTACCCAATGTTCAGACACTGCAGTCACAGTAATGTTGTTTTGAACACACAGTCCCAAATGAATTGGATCAACATAACCCAGTATCAATAATTCATCACCAATTCCTGCATTTCGAATCGACAAAGCCTCATCCAGTGAAGAGACAGCAAGCATGTCTGCACCTGACTCAAGACACGCTTTTGCAATCGCAGCATCTCCATTGCCATAGCCATTGGCCTTGATCACCGCTATAAATTTCTTCTTTGTTTTCTGCTTCAGCTTTCTGACGTTTTCTTTCAGTGCATCCACATCAATTTCTATCCAACTATTGCGATACATACATCACCTAAACAATACGAGAATTCTGGTAAGCCACAATGACTCCAAATCCTCGAAACAGAAGCGAAAGAAGTCCTGAAACTCCTCCTGCAGTAAAATTCATCATAACATTAAGCCAGCTTCTTAATCCAAATATCAGAAAATCAAGGGAAGTGAAGACAGAGAAACCATACCAGGCAATCAAATCTGCAAATACAAAGGTCAAAGCTGCAAGCACAGCACCTAAAATTGAAAACTGAACCTGCACTCCTCTTCCCATCTTCTGAATAGCAAGACCAATCAAATATCCCATCAGTACAAATGCATAAGAAAACTCAATCCGCATTGAACTGGAAATCAATCCATAAACCAAACATAAACCCAGAGAAGCCAAAGTCCCAAACACAACAGCTCTAGCAAATCTCTGATTGCGTGTCAGAGCACCTTTATTAAATACCTGAAACATCTCATTTTCATCCTTTCTGAATCTGTCATTTTATTATATCACTTTCTATGCTAGAAAGTCCATTTCATGTCATTTACTTCATAACGCAAGATTCTTGATTTCTTTCGATATCAAAAAAGCAGAATCAAATAATTCTGCCTTTTTATGAATGATTGCAGCTTGAATCTGCATTCTTTTTTGAACAAGTTCCTGCAAATGGACACCCTAAACATTTGCCTCTCTTTTTCTTTTCCTTTACAAGAAAGGCTACAGCCATTGCGGCAAGAATCACAATTACAGCCAAAACAATCGCATCTGCCATGTTTCCACCTCTCATCTTTGTTTCTGTGCAGAACAAGTATACTATAACAGTGAAAAAACACCAATTATAATACTTCAAAAAAAAGAAGTTCAGCGTACTGAACCTCTTGTCATCAAGCTTTTAAAGATTGGTTGAAGTAGAAATAGCCAATCACAAACATGACCGCAATGATTGCAATTGCTCCGTTGGCACTGCCCAATAGCTGAGCAGTAAAACTCACAAGTGCAGTTCCCATAAATGAAGCTCCTTTACCGCAGATGTCGTAAATGCCAAAGTACTCACCAGAATTATCTGCAGGAATAATCTGTGCAAAATATGAACGGGAAAGCGCCTGAATTCCACCTTGGAAAAGCCCTACACAAACTGCCAGCAGCCAGAACTCCCACTGCTTGTCCAGCTGAATCGCAAAAACTGCAATGGCAGTGTAAGCAAGAATACTTACTTTGATCAGCTTGGAAGCTTCCACACTCTTAGAAAGTTTGGCAATAAACAAAGCACTTGGGAAAGCAACAATCTGTGTAACTAATAATGCAAGCAGCAACCCTGTCGTATCCAATCCTAATGCACTTCCATAGGCTGTTGCCATATCAATGATGGTATAGACACCATCAATATAGAAGAAAAACGCAATCAAAAACAGCAAAATTTTCTTTTGAGACATGATTTTCTTAAATGTACCGCTCAATGTTTTAAATGTTTCAGCTACCACATTCTTTGGACGTTCAGCCGCATAATGAATCTGCTTATAATTTTTCAAAAGCGGCAAAGTGCAGCCAATCCACCAAAGTGCATTGATCATAAAAGCAATCATCATAGCAGTACCCATCGAGATTCCCAGGCTTTCATTCATCAAAACAATCACCAGTGAAATCAAAAATGGAACACAGCTGCCAATATACCCCCAAGCATAGCCATTGGAAGAAACAATATCCATTCTTTCAGGAGTAGTTACATCTGACAGCATAGAATCATAGAAAATCAGTGAGCAGGAATAGCCTACTTTAGCAAAAATAAACAATGCCAGAAAAGCCTGCCAGCTTGTAGGAACCCATAATACTGCCAAGCCAACAGCCCCAATCAGCATTGCCACAGTAAAAATGATTTTCTTATATCCTTTGTTGTCTGCCATCGTTCCTAAAATTGGCCCCAGCACCGCTACAATCAAAGTAGAAATAGATGCTGAATATCCCCAGTAAGCCAGATAGTCCACTTCAGCCAGCCCTGCAGCTGAACTGATAGAATTGAAGTAAATCGGCACAATGGTCGCAACCAGAAGTGTAAACGCAGAGTTCCCTACATCGTAAAGCACCCATTGTTTTTCAAGTTTTGTCAGTTTGTTGTTCATAAATAAATCCCCTTAATCAAAATTTCTATCATAACGCACATTCAGCATTTGATTCGTAAAAAGTGTTCTTTGGTATTCATTAATCAGCATCACAGATGCTTCAATCGCATGATTCATTGACTCCATTAACTGTTTTACTGTTTCATATGACTTTCTATTTGGCTCTCGATTGAACACTAGACCATGATAATGATCATACATGTGGGTCTTTCTCATCACAAAGAAAATAAATTTCCTTTTCACTTCAGATGGAGCAACAAAAATATTCAAGAACAGTCTCAAAGTTCTAAGAGCTTCACGAATTTCTTTCTCACTTACTCCAAAAAATGGAGCAATAATCTGTGCATCTCTTTTGCGCACTTGAATGTGATCACAAACACTAGTTCTTACTGGATCCAATCCATCTTCTCTCATCAAAAATGCATCAAGCTCTGATTCAATCTCAGTATGCGTAACACCCGTTTGTTTTTCAGCCTCATTCACCAATGGATGGCATTCACTATCCAGCACAAAATGATTGATGAATCCCAGCACATACACTAATGCAGCCTCAGGATCTTCGCTTTCCTGAATCAGTCTCCTAGCTTTCATAAAGAATTCTCGAGCAGCAACATCATGCATGTCATACCCTATTTTTTTAATGTCATTGGACTTCAAAGGCTGATAAAAAAATAGAATATCTGGCCCGCTCAATCCAATATCATACAGGCTTCGATGCTTTTTTATCAGTTCTCTTGTTTGTTCGTCAAGTGCTTCAAGCACTTTTTTCCCATACACGCCATGTGTATATGTCGCAGGCATTTCATCACCCCAAATCTATTTTATTTTATCATAAAAATCTTTTCTTTTTTCACAAAGATGAAAAAATCCAATTGTCTTCTGCAATTGGATTTCCTATTTATCTTCCTTTTCTAGAAACTACATCGTACAGCTTATTGATTTCAACATCTGCATACAAAGGTTTGATCATATGATAGCCATATCCCAAACGATGATTCAAATGAATCACAAAGCGCAGCGGGAACGGTTTTCTTTTGACTAAATCCCTTAAATCTTCTCCATAAAGACAAATCACAGTCTGTTTTCCTCTTGGCATCATTTTCACTTCTTCTACCATATGCCAAGGAATTTCACCTAAAGACAAAAGATTGGTTTTATCAACAAGATGATGAAAATCCACACTAATCATTTCAACTGGTTTTCGAATTCTTGAGATGCAAAGCAATACTTTACCTATCGCCCACACGATGACAAGAATCAAAATCGACTGAAGCAATGGAGTTGTTGCTTTTTTAAACCAAAGAGTTATTCCACAAAGCAGTATCAAAAGAAGATGCCCAATCAAAGCAGCCTGATACTGCATGATTGAAGATTTTACTGTCCATTTCATTTCATCACATCCTACCTGAAAAAGTATATCATAATTATTAAATGATGTTCAGAAGATTTTTCAAAGCATATACAATGCCATCTTCATCATTTGATTTCGTTACAAATTTTGCTGTCTTTTTGACAGCTTCTTCCCCATTCGCCATTGCAATACTGTTTTTAACAGATTTCAGCATTTCCATGTCATTCATATCATCTCCAAACACAGCTATCTCATCCATTGAAAACCTCTTTTGAGCACAGATTTTCTCAATTGATGAACATTTTGAAACATATTTTGGCATCACCATGATGACTTCACCTTGATCTGTCAAATACAGTTTGGCCAAATGCCCAATGTTTTGATTCAATTCCTCAAACAATGAAACCGGAAGTTTCCCTGATCGATTAACCAGATTATTCGTATAAATCATGACTTTAACTGTTTTTGTTTCACAAGATGCATTCAGTTCAACAATTTTACGATCCTGAAGCCCCCATTCTTCAATGTGAGTTTCATCAAACTCATAATTGAATGCATGAACTTCATGTTCCATCTGCAGCACCAAATGAATATCTGGATATTTCTGAACGATCTTCAAGACTTGATGAACAGCTGCTGCATCCACAAATTCATATTCTGTTTTTCCATGCATGCTATAGCATGCACCATTACAAAAAACGCCTCCATCAAACAAGTTAAATGTTTCCTGTGTCCAGCCAGGCAGCATTTTATCTAATGTTTTCGGACGTGCTGTTGCGATATAGAGCTGAATCCCTTTTTCTCTGCAACGTAAAAGAGCCTCTTTGGTCTTTGCTGAAATCAGCTTGTCACTTGTCAAAAGTGTTCCATCCAAGTCAAAGAAACACGCCTTCATCTTTATTCTCCTTTAATAAAATTACTATATCATTGTTTCACTACAAAAACAAAAAAGTCTTTTGCAAGACCTGAATTTTCTATGGAGCGGGTGATGAGAATCGAACTCACGTAGTCAGCTTGGAAGGCTGAAGTTCTACCATTGAACTACACCCGCATATAAGTGGTGCCGGCTATAGGACTTGAACCCACAACCTACTGATTACAAATCAGTTGCTCTACCAGTTGAGCTAAGCCGGCAAATAAATGGTGGAGGTTAACGGGCTCGAACCGCTGACCCTCTGCTTGTAAGGCAGATGCTCTCCCAACTGAGCTAAACCTCCATGTTTTTATTGCACCTCTTCAGTGCCTAGTTATAATATCAAACCAAAATATGAATGTCAACACTTTTTTTGCACTTTAACACACTTTTTTCTGATAGATACAAATTGAAAAATGAACCTGAGTTTTCAGTTCCTTCAGTGCTCTCAATTTAGCCATATCTTTTTCTGAAGTCTTATAAGTATAAGGCGTCATCATAAACAAAGCCTGTATTTCTTCACTTGAATTAACTGTAATTTCATCTTTGACAAATCTCTGTTCTTTGAGTTCAAACCCTTCTAACACAGCTGGATCATCCTCGTTTTTATAAGGAACATCATAAACAGCAGCTTTCATCTCAAACAAGTGATCAGCTCCAGGACCTACAGTAATCAAAAGACCCTCTTTTGTTAACACACGATGAAATTCTTCAACTGCTGTCGGCGCAAAAATCACAGTCACTAAATCTGCACTTTCATCAAACACCGGCAAATCAAAGATAGAAGCAATTACATACGATGATTCTTTGTCTTTTTTAGAGGCATAAAGGATAGCTTCTCTCGACATGTCAAAAGCGTGCATCTCTCCATCAAATGCAGCTTTCATCTGACGCGTATAATATCCCTGACCACAAGCACACTCAAAAATGACTTCAGGCTTCATTTGACGCACAATGGCCACCATTTCATCTGCCAGCACACGATAATAGTCTTTTTCCAAAAAAGCCGTTCTGGACGCCACCATTTCTTTGTTGTCACCTTGAGTAGGCTTAAAATTGCGGCAAAGATTGACATATCCTGATTTTGCCAAATCGAAACAATGCCTATTCTCACAGACAAGTGTTTTCTCTTTTCGTATCAATGCTTTTTTACAGACTGGACAGCGATAATTCATAGTACACCTTCTTTGTGGTCCATATTATATCACAGTTTCTTGAAGTTTTTAGCAACATTAGGATATAATATCAAGGGTAAAGGAGAAATATTATGAATTTGATTAAAGGTGTCATTACAATGGAAAATGGAGCTGAAATTCCATTTGAACTCTATCCTCAGGATGCTCCGATCACTGTGAAAAACTTTGTTGATCTGATTGAAAAAGGATATTACAACGGAAAAACTTTCCATCGCGTTATCCCGCATTTCGTATCTCAGGGCGGGTGTCCTTATGGAAATGGAACAGGTGACTTAGGATATACCATTCCTTGTGAAACTAAAGGAAATCCTCATCGTCATGTCCCAGGTGCTTTGTCTATGGCTCACAGAGGCAGAAACACAGGATGCTGTCAGTTCTTTATTGTGCATGACCCACAGCCTCATCTGGATGGAGTGCACACTGTCTTTGGCAAAGTAACAGACAACATGGGTGCTGTAAGAAACATGCGCAATGGCGATGTCATGGTCAAAGTAGAAATCACTGAAAAGTAGCCAGAATTCTCCTCGGAGAATTCTTCTTTTTTTTCATACACAATGATATAATGATGTACATTGAAAGGAGTGGTTTTCATGGCAAATCCAGATAAAATCCTAACACTTGCAACCGAAGCAGGGAAAACTCTTCTTGAATGTGGAGCAGAAACTTATCGTGTTGAAGATACCATCTGCCGCATCTGCAAAAGTCTTCATATGGAAGAAGCTGAAAGCATCTGTCTTCCTACTGGTATTTTTGTGACTGCAATGATGGACGGTAAAAGCTATACAAAAATTGCCCGTATAACAAACCGCTCTACAAATCTGAACAAGGTTGATCTTCTCAATCAGCTTTCCCGTGATGCTGATGTCCTAAGTGAAGACAAGTTTGAGGAAAAACTGAATGAAATCCTTCATGAAAAAACATACTCTAATGCACTTGATTTGTTTTTTGCAGGGTTCAGTGCTTTTGGCTTTGTCCTTCTGTTTGGCGGTATACCAACCGATGGCATCTTTGCCTTTCTGATTGGCATGCTTGTCCGTTTTCTCGACAAGACATTGTCCAAACTCAAAATCAATGCCTTTTTCTCAGTTGCAATCTGTGCTGCTACATTGACTTTTTTAGCCTTTTTATTATCCAATATCGGCTTTCATTTTTCCACAGACATTGTAATTATTGGAAGCATTATGCTGCTGGTGCCTGGATTAGCAATCACCAATGCAGTTCGTGACAGTATCGCAGGGGATTTGATTTCCGGCCTTGCCCGCGGTGCAGAGGCTTTGCTGGTTGCTATCGCAGTTGCATTAGGCAATGGTGCTGGAATGATGCTGTGGATCTGGATGGGAGGAATGATTGGATGATGCTTCAAACTCTCGGCGCGTTTTTTGCCACATTAGGATTTGGTGTCATGTTCAATATCCGTGGAGATAAGCTTTACGCAGCTGCCTTTGGCGGTGCACTTGGCTATTTCATCTATGATATCTTCATCAAGGCAGGATTAGGCGAACCATTGTCTTTGTTTATTGCCTCTGCTGGATTTACTGCATATGCTGAAGCACTTGCACGTAAACTGAAAACACCTGTGACTTTATTTATTGTCTGTGCTTTGATTATCCTAGTTCCTGGAGGTGGAATGTATCGCACAATGCTCGCAATTATCCAAGGAAACCTAGACAGTGCAGTTCAGATTGGTCTGTCTTCTTTAGCTAGCGCAGGATCTCTGGCTCTTGGTACAATCTTTACTTCAACACTCTCACGTGCTTTATTTAGTCTTAAAAAGAAAGGTTAATCTATGATCAAAGCAGTTTTATTCGATCTGGACGGCACACTTCTTCCAATGGATGAAGACCTGTTCACCAACATCTATATTGGTAACATGGCCAAACATTTCATTGGTTCTGAGCTTCCTAGTGACAAAATACCTCATGGTATTATGGCTGGGCTGAAAGCAATGATCAAAAACACAGGCGAAGTGACCAACGAAGAAGTTTTTTGGCAAGCTTTTGACAGCTTTACAGGTAAAGAGCATTCACCTTTTGTTCCTGCGTTCAATGATTACTATGA
The DNA here is from genome assembly GCA_017397025.1 of Erysipelotrichaceae bacterium. Classification (GTDB taxonomy): domain Bacteria; phylum Bacillota_I; class Bacilli_A; order Erysipelotrichales; family Erysipelotrichaceae; genus RGIG1896. Next base: position 15,215 of record JAFQKG010000020.1, read on the forward strand.
TCGTGTTTTCATTCAGGCAAAACAAGGCTGTGGCTTTACTCCTTATGCAAAAGAAATCATTGATCTTCTCAAAGAAAAAAAGATTCGCTGCATTCTCGCAACAAATCCTATTTTCCCACATATGGCAACTTATCAGCGCATTGAATGGGCTGGTCTTAGCGTTTCTGATTTTGAATTGATCACAACCTATGAAGATTGTCACTATTCCAAACCTAATCCTGCTTATTTTTTAGAAATTCTAAGCAAAACAGGATTAGCGAGTGATGAAGTAATCATGATTGGCAATGACACTAAGGAAGACTTTGCCTCTACACTTGCTGGAATTCCGATGATTCTAGCAACAGATACCATCAAAGGCAACGTCAATGACATTGACTGTCTTTTCAAAGGAACACTCAAAGAAATCAAAGATTACTTAAACTCTACTCTTTAAGAAGATGCAGGCATCTTCTTTTTTCTTACTGATACTTTAAGAATATTGAACATATTGATTAAAACGCAGCAAATCACTGCAAAAGCTAGCATCACAGCAAAAACAGGAACCACATCACTAAGCGCGGCCCAGTCTTCTTTGATCACCCAATCGCGAATCATCCATACAAAATCCAACATAAGTGCCATTGCACAAAACAAACTCAAAAAAGACATCAGTACTGCGCCCTTGTTTTTCTGCCTAAGCACACGTATTAACGTATATAGTGCAAATACAATAGACAGCACACCATAACAAATCCACATTTTCGTGCCCTCACTTTCTCTTGCAGCCAATCCTGTTTTCATGTATAGTTATGACACATGGGGTTGTAGCTCACCCGGGAGAGCGCTACACTGGCAGTGTAGAGGTAGCCGGTTCGAGTCCGGTCAGCTCCACCATGTTCATATCAAGCCTTTACGCAAGGCTTTTTTTTATTTTACCAAAACTGTCATTGATAAGCAATTTAATAGAAGTTTACTTGCATTGCTAAAGTCCATTTCTTTAACTACTACTTATGATTTCAGTTTTGCATTGGTCTTTGAATCAGGTAATAAGTACAATTCATTTTTCAATAAATTATAAATCGATTTTCGAGCATATCAGTGGATTTTTTCCTTTTCTTTTTCTATAATAAAAATGTAAATAGAAAAAATCAGGAGGAACTCATATGACAAACAAATTTTATCTCTGCGAAAGATGCGGTAACATTATTCAGAAAATCGAAGATTCAGGTGTACCTGTGGTCTGCTGCGGAAAGCCAATGACTGAACTGGTTCCAAATACAACAGAAGCAGCATTCGAAAAACACCTTCCTGTTGTAACAATTGAAGGAAACAAAGTAAAAGTTGAAGTAGGAAGCGTTGAACACCCAATGACAGAAGCTCATCTAATCAGCTGGATTATTCTTGAAACTAAGAAAAGCTGGTATAGAAAGCATCTAAATCACACTGACAAACCAGTAGCTGTCTTCACACTTGAAGAAGGCGATGAAGCTGTTGCAGCATACGAGTACTGCAATCTCCACGGTTTCTGGAAAACTGAAGTTAAATAATCATCCAAAAGCTGCTTTGCAGCTTTTTCTTTTGTTCTAAAAAGTGATATCATTGCATCAGGTGATCATTATGAAAACACGAAAAGCTACACTAAATGATTTAAATCGTATGCTGGAAATTGAAGAAAGTGCTATTTCTGGCTATGGTTATCTTTTTGAAAACAAGGAATTCTATTTTGACGGCATTCAAAATCAAGGCGAAATGATTCTTGCTATTGAAGATGAACTGCCAGTCGGAATGGGACAATACTCTGTTCTGCCTGATGGATCAGGATGGCTGGAAATACTTAGAGTTCACAAAGACTATCAGCGCAAAGGAGCAGGAAGATCAATCTATCAACGCTACCACGAACTTGCCAAAAGTACAAAAGCACCTTCTATGGCAATGTTTACTGGCCGCAGAAACATTGCATCCAAAACACTAGCTGAACTCAATGGACTCCAGCTGAAAGAAACACATCTTGAATATTCTTTGGATTTATCTCAATCTGAAGGACTAATGCATGATTTTAAGCAAATCAAAAATCCTGATCAGTTATTTAACATCTTCCAAAAGCATCCATGGGGTACATTTATGGGAATCAACCGTACTTTCTTTCATTTCAATCTTCCTGTATGCCATTGGCTTTGTGAAAAAGAAATGGCTTATAGTGATGGTGAAAATGTGGTAGTTTTAGGGGCGCGTATGCTTAAGCATCGCGGGTGGTACATTGGCTACATTCATGGAGATATCAGAAAATGCATTGAATTCTGTATTGCACGCACTAAAAAAGAACATCTTTCAAAACTGACTGTTTCACTTCCAGAAACATGCCCATCTTTCATTCCATTTTTTGAAGAAGCTGGATTTGTCTTCAATGCTGAACTGATTGTCATGGAAAAACAGTTCACTTCACTTGAAAAGAAGGACTAAAGTTCATACAATAGAAAAAAGAGGAGATTCTAATATGTTCAAACAAATCAAACTTGATGACCTGAATGAAAACTGGGTCAAGAAAATTCATTATGAATGGGCACTCATCGTAACCAACGATACAGACAAAATCAATGCCATGACTGCAAACTGGCTGCAGATGGGCTGGCTGTGGAACAAAAACATAGTTACTGTATACGTACGACCTGAACGTCATACTTATACCACTATGGAAAACAATGATGTATTCTCTGTTGCATTCTTCACTTCGGAGCACAAAAAGAAACTGATGTACCTGGGAACTGCATCAGGAAAAGATGAAGACAAGCTGTCAAAATGTGAATACCATACAACTGTTTTGGATGGTGCTCCAGTCATCGAAGAAGCCGATTTGGTCTTAACAGTTAAAAAGCTTTATCAGCATATGCTCAAAGATGAAAATTTCCTTGTGGATTCAAAAACCATTTATCCTCAGCAGGATTTCCACCTAGCTACTTTAGGAGAAATCATTGGAGTCTACGTAAAAACTACTGAATAACTCAATAGAACCTAAATTAGAAATGCAAAGCTGCATTTCTTTTTTATATTGAGACGAAATTTTTATTTTTTCCACAAGATTTTTATCTCGTCTATAAATAAGAAAAAAGAGCTCGTTTGAGCTCTAAGTTATCAGATGGTGCACGTGACAAGACTTGAACTTGCACGGGTTGCCCCATACGCCCCTCAAGCGTACGTGTCTGCCATTCCACCACACGTGCATATGTGCCTTAATATTATACCTCAATACCAAAGAAATCCAACTGTTTTTTTCATTTTCACAGATAAATAGGTTTTGAGCAAGCCAAAACCTATTTATTACGAATGACAATTTCTCGATAACCAGTAGATTCATCCTCTTCGCGAGTGAATTCATAAGATTCAAGTTCACCCAATACGACCTCACAAGTAGTATTCACCAAACAACCTTCCTGAAGATGTCCTCCATAACAGATTGCATCTATATCAGATAAAACCGCATGAAGATGAGCTTTTCCACTTGAAACTGTTCCTGTACAGCCAACAATTTCAAAATCTTTATTCCATTTCTTCGAAATTTTACCGCCAGCCATTCTCAAGTGAGCCTGATCAACACATCCTACCAACGAAAGAACCACAGTAGCTGAAATCTGATGCTCGATACAGTATTTTTCAATTGAAATTTTTAAATCTGACCCTTTAGTCAAGCGAAATGCATGCTCTTTCATTAATTACGCACCACAATGTAAATCATATAGGCAATAAAGCTTGCCAACATAATCAACGCATCCTTCTTATCCAAATCTTTGCTGAACTTTGCAAGTGCGAAACAAAGAAGAGTTGCAGCCATCATCACCACCAAGTCGAAAGACAATGCAGCTTCAACCGCAATAGGAGTAATCGTTGCACTTGAACCAAGAATAAACAGAATGTTAAAAACATTAGATCCTACTACATTACCAACTGCAATATCTACTTCTCCTTTTTTTGCTGCTATTAAAGAAGTGACCAATTCAGGTAAAGATGTCCCTACAGAGACAATTGTTAATCCAACTAACTTCTCTGACATTCCCAAAGCCAATGCAATTTTCTGTGCTGAATCAACAACCAAATCGCCACCAAATACAATTCCTAAGATACCAATCGCAATCAATCCCAAAGAAACCGGAAAAGTAAACTTTGGTTCTTCAACTTCCATGTTGTCTCGTGCTTTTAATGCATCCTTTACCAGCCAAGAAACATAGAAAATGATACCTGCAAGGAAAATCAGACCATCAACACGTGAAAGCTGATAATCCATCAAAATGAGTCCAAGCATCAATCCTGAAATTAGAATCAAAAAAGGAAATTCTTTTTTCGTGATTGAATGTGGAACAGGAACTCTTGAAATCATAGATGTGCATCCCAGTACTGCCAAAAGATTAAAGATGTTGCTTCCAATAACATTAGAAACCGCAATTGCATTAGAACCATTTAAGGCTGCAGTAACAGAAACGGCAGCTTCAGGTGCGCTTGTGCCAAAAGCTACAATTGTTAACCCAACGACCACTGATGGAATCTTCAAAAATGCTGCAACGGTACTAGCTCCGTCAACAAAGAAATCTGCACCTTTGATCAAAAGACCAAACCCTAAAACTAATAATCCAAGCGTAATCATCATATCCATATTCTTTCCCTCTTTTCAAAAATAAAAACTCAAGAACAGGAAAATCCTGATACTTGAGTCTTGTTCATTAAGTTAAACCAGGCACAATGCCATGTTGTTGATTTAACACATACCTGAGTATGCAAACTACTCCCTCAAACGCGCTTATCATAACAGGTTTCATTCTAAGATACAAGATGTTTTTTTATTTCTTTACCAAGATCCTCCACGGCTTCCGCCAAAACCGCCACCTGAGAATCCGCCAGAAGAACCTCCTCCAAAGCTTCCTCCACCACTGCTGGTCTGCACTGGCGGCATAGAAGTCATTGCACTTTGTGCATGATAGAGACAATGATTCAAACGGTGACTCATACGGTACACACTGAATGCAGGATCATGTCCCACATACCATGATGGTGCAGGTACTTCAAGATTTTTAAAATGCTGAGACCAGATATTTGTCAAATCCATCGCATATGCATATGGTAGAACATGATAAAACAGTTCTGGAGTCTCTTTTACAAGTTCCTTCAGACGATCATATTCTGCATGGAGAATAAAATCTCTCAACCCTAAAACACGGCCATACAACTGTGTTCCTCGCTCTGTACGCTTGATCATCTTCATACCAAACATGGTAAGAATAATGGTGCACAGCCAAATGACAAGTGTTGTCATCAAACCAACTTTTGTAAAAACTGCAACTCCGAAAAGAATAGCTCCATTAATAAGAAGACAGATAAATGAAATAAAAACCAAAACAATCTTCACTGAGGCAGATAATGCTGTTCCTTTGTCTTCAATCATTGAAAGAAGCAGATCTGCCCAAATCAGAGGAAAAACTGCAAGAGCTGCACAAAGAATACCAAATTCTATCTGCCATGAATAAGAATAAATCGCAAACAGCACAAACAGTGCGGATGGAAAAACACTCATAACAAATGTCAACACACGCCACAAAACACTCTGGCGAGTGTAGATTCTCTTTTCGGGCTGATTGAGATAATTTTGAAGATCTACTTTACATCCATTGAAATCAGTGTAGAACTTTTCTCTCAAATCTAAAGTCGATACTTCAGTATCTTCTCTGAACAAAGCTTCAAACATCCTTTGTTCATACAAAGGCAAATCTTCTTCCATTTCATTCAATTTTCTGAAAACCAGATTGGTGTCATCTACTTCTTCAATCGAGAGCAGTCCTTTGTTTCCCCAGTCAAGAATCAGCGAAGTAATATCTCGATTATCAATAGTTCCATCAATAATATAACCTACTTCCGCACTGCTGATTCCTTCTGGTGCATCAAACTCAACAGTCACAATGACCTGATCATCTTTACCATATTTCATAAACAAAACAAAGACTACACCAACAAGCATGCAGGAAAGAATTCCAATCAGCAAAGAATGATTTGGAATTTCCCTATAATCAAAGTACCCCTCTTCCAGTGGAAGCAAAACTGTAAATGAAGCATTGTTACCAATCGGAAGAATCACTTTTCCCGTAATCGTAGTCCCCTTAACATCAGTTTCAACATATTGAAGATTATCTGGATTTGCGCCTAAATAAAACTCCATCATTGATGCATCAAATTCTTTCGGAAGATGTATTTCAAAAGAATAGTTCTTAATTACAGTATCCCATGAACCAATCAAATTGTAATAAAACAGCTGTCTGCCATCCAGATCCAAATCTCTCAATTGAAGATCATAGCTCAGAATATATGTTTCATATTCATTAGCATATTTGTTGGCATCACCAATGATAACGCGAATACCTTCGCTTTGCTCCTCAATATCATACTTCTGCCCAGATATCAGCTTAATATCAGTCACAGGCAGATAGTATTCTTTTTGAACATTTTTTGCATCTATGTCCCAGTTCATTCGATAGCGTGTTGGAATATCAAAGTAAATACCATGACGAGCATAATCAAAATGAACATTCATAGTTTCTGTGACTTCAACAAGTCCATCTTCATTGACATTCAGTTTCACATGATAATCTTCAATGGTAAATGCTTCAGCTGCATCAACTGCCAATAACGGTGCAAACAAGGTTGCAACAAAAAACAGACATGCCAGCAAAATGATGATTTTTTTCATCAATTTCAAAACGATCACACTCCTTTAAAGAAAAGGCATTGCGAACGCAACGCCTAAAACTGTACTTTTACATTAGCTCGTTCAGCTTCATCAGTAATTTCAAACAGCGGCTTCACAGTAAAATGAGCAAGAGAAGCCACAATGCTGCTAGGAATACTTTGACATTTGATGTTAAAGCTCTTCACTACACCATTGTAATACTTGCGTGAATTCGCAATTTCACTTTCCATCTGCTGCAGCTGGCGCTGAAGATCTGCAAAATTTGCATTTGCCTTCAAATCAGGATAACTTTCTGAAACAGCCATCAAACGTGATAATGCACTGTTCAATGTCCCTTCAGCACTTGCCTTCTCTTCAGGTGTTCTAGCACTGACTGCCATAGAACGAGCAGCAATGACATTTTCAAGTGTTACTGATTCATGTTTAGCGTATCCCTTGACAGTTTCTACCAGATTTGGGATAAGATCATATCTTTTCTTCAAATAAATATCCATTGTAGAGTATGCTTCTTCACACTTCACATTCAGAGAAACAAAGCCATTGTAAGTCACGATATACCACACAACAACGAGAGCCACAATTCCTAAAACAATCCAAATCATATCTATTTCTCCTTCTTTCATGTATAATTATTATATGTCATTTATAATAAAAAGAAAAGAGGAGCCACCATGCCAAAAAAAGTACTATGTGTTATCCAACATGATACAGAAAACATAATCAGATCATCCTTCAGTGAAAAAGAAGTCATCTGTGTTAAAAAGAATGAAGTAACAGAACAGATGCTCCAATCATGTACTGCTGTCGTTGGAAATCTATCGAAAGACAAAGTCAATCAAATGCCAAACATTGAATGGATGCACACAGAAAGTGCAGGTGTCAACAGCTATGTAGGCAAGATTAATCCAAAAATTACGCTTACCTGTTCATCCGGATGCTATGGTCATGCCATCAGTGAACACATGGTTGCAGGTGTCTTTTACTTTTACAAAAAACTAGATTATTATGTCAGAAATCAAAGAATGAGAAGATGGCACAACGAAGGACAGGTTGATTCAATTGAAGGTTCAACTTGTTTGATTCTGGGTCTTGGAGACATTGGCAAATCATTTGCAAGAAAAATGAAAGCCATGGGATGCAGAATCATTGCAATCAAACGTACTATCACTTTGAAGCCAGATTATGTTGATGCTCTTACAACAATGGATCACCTCAATGAACTGCTTCCTGAAGCAGACATCATTGCCTCTTGTCTGCCTGATACCCCTGAAACTTATCAGATTCTTTCAAGCAATTTAAAACTATGCAAAAAAAATGCTGTTCTTATCAATGTTGGAAGAGGAAAAAACATTGATACGACTGCACTAATTCGTGCTTTAGACGACGGCTGGTTCAAAGGTGTTCAGCTGGATGTCGTCGATCCTGAACCGTTGCCTTACAACAGCAAACTTTGGGGATATGATAATGTCTTGATTACACCTCATATTTCAGGCAACTACAATCTTCCTCAGACTCTTGAAAAAGTTCTTGAACTATCCATCCGCAACATTCATCATTATCTCAATGATGAACCACTGGAAAACATTGTTTCTCATCAACTGGGATATAGAATCAACAAAGATTGATTTTTCTGCAAAACTGAGTATACTAAAAATACAGTACATGTTTTGGGGATGTCATGGTTTCGACAGGTTTATGTTGGATTTGGACTTCAGTGGAGCGGTGACCTTATCACCAACAAAAAATAACTGGAAACAGATTATCTTTCGCTGCTTAATTAGTCAATAGAGACTTGCAGCTGTCGCCCTTATGGTGTTCATGACATTTGGCACGGCATAAGATTCATGAAATACGGAGAAGTGAAGCCTGGGCACAGATCCCGACAATTTTACAGGCAAATTCAAACAACAGTGTCAGTCTGTCCACAGTGTTTGTCTTATCAATGACAGAATAAACTGTAAAGGTCTGAATGTGGGACTATTCTTGGACAGGGGTTCGACTCCCCTCATCTCCACCA
>JAFQKG010000202.1 GCA_017397025.1 Erysipelotrichaceae bacterium
AGCTCTAAACAGCGCAGATACAATAGCTTGAATAAGGCGTTTTCATTTGGAAAGGCGCCTTTTTTAGTGACTTTTCTGAAGCTTGAGTTGATAGCTTCTATAGCGTTGGTTGTATACATCGTTTTGCGAACTTCACTGCCATAATCAAAGAGCTGTTCAACAAATTTAAAGTTTCTTTTCCATACTTCAACTGCACCAGAGTACTGTTCCCAAGTACGGCAGAAAGTTTCAAAAGCTGTCTGCGCAGTTTTCAAATTGACTGCACCATATACTTTTTTCAAATCTGAGGTGAATTTCTTATAATCCTTGGATGGTACATACTTGATTGAGTTGCGAATCAAATGAACGATACAGCGCTGGACGATCACTTTAGGGAAGATTGCCTTGGCACCATCTTCAAGACCACTTACTCCATCCATTGAAATGAAGAAAACATCTTCTAATCCCCTGGACTTCAGTTCATCAAAGACCTGCATCCAATAGTTCTTACTTTCAGTTTCGCTCAGCCATAAGCCTAGAATTTCTTTATGACCGTTCAAATCATAGCCTAAAATCGTGTATACAGCGCATTCTTTCGCTTCATAGCCAGTTCTTAGGGTAACATACATGCAATCCACAAACAGAAACGCATAGCACTTCTGAAGTGGCCTGTTTCTCCATTCTTCCAGTTCTGGCAGAATGACATCAGTGATATCTGAAATCATTTCGTGAGAAACACTAAAACCATAGATGTCTTCAATCGTTGATGAAATGTCTCTTTGTGACATTCCTCTGGCATACATCGCAAGGACCTTATTCTCAATCTCAGATACATCTTTCTTTCTCTTTGGAATAACCTGTGGTTCAAATGTTCCATCTCGATCACGAGGAACTTCAATTTCAACCTCACCATGTGCAGTTTTCAAAGTCTTAGTTCCATACCCATTTCTTCGATTTTCCGTCTGCTTAGGACCTTTATCGTTATTTTCATACCCCAAATGATGATTCATTTCTCCCTGAAGCATCGCTTCAAACATAGGACCAAAAATATCCTTCAGTGCTGCATTCATGTCTGCAACTGATTCTGGTTTGTACTGTTCTAAAATCGCCTGTGCTAATGCCTGCGTTTTTGGATCTCGTTTTTTTCTTGCCATTTCCGTCATTCCTTTTTTTCTCCTTTATCTTACCATAGAAAATGTAAAAAACCGTGTTAGCTGAGCCGTACGCTCTCAACTTACACGGTTTATATTACACTCTCCTTTTGTCTGTTATGGCATTCTTCGTATCTTGTAATCTGAAAGCTTTTGATAAGTGATCTTGTAGTCATTGAGCAAATCATCAATAGCTTGCTTGACTTCCTGTTCAAGATCTGGATGTTTTTCAGTGAACTTTTCTACGCCTTTGATGCCCATGTCAATGGCATTAAGTGCATAATCCAGAGTTTTATCTGTATCAGCCATTTTGACTTTCATCTTTTCAAAAAATTCAGATACTTTTCCCATCAAAGGCACGTCATCACTTGGATCAGTCCCTAAGTGCAGAATTTTTTCTGTCAGGATCTTTTCATGTTTTTTGAATGAATCAATGGCTTCAATCAGTAATTTTCTAAGTTCCATATCATAGGTTTCATCCAGATAGATTTTAAATGTACTGGCACCCATATGACAGCCTTCTAAAAGTTCTGTGTATTCATTGACTAACTGATTGTCATACGACATGTATTTTCACCTCAATGATAGTATGAACTGCTGAATAAGAATTATGAATGCTATGATACAATAAAAATGAAAAAGTTAATGATGAAACACTCTGGAGGTTGCTATGATTGATGCAAAACAGGCGCAAAAAGAATTGACATTGAAGCATTCTTTTTTCTTAGTGAACTTACTATTGGTGTTTGCATTAAGTGCATTGCAGAGATAAGGGTAATGTGCTTTTCTGCTTGGAAGTATATAGACCTTGAATATTCATTTCTATCATGGTAAATAGACTAACTGTTTGGTAAAATAACAGTGTATGGCAGGAGAATGTTATGAAATTTTCATTGAAACTCAAAAAAAGACTGACTAAAGACTATAGGAGACTTAAAGAACGGATTATTTCTATTTTAAAAAATGATTCGATTATCTATGTTTTTATATGTGGTCTGTTATCGATACTTTATTTTATAGAACCAATCCATTCCTTTGTTAAGGATTTTCCATTTGATGCTAAAACATTAATTTCTGTAGTTATTGTGTTTTTTCTGACGAGTCTTGCTTCGCTTTTTGCTAATATTATCAGTGCAAAGTTTGAAGATACAACGAAACTGACAACTGATTATGCAGCATTGACTAAGAAATATGAAGCAAATGCCAATATGCTTGTACACTATAATTTGGATAGCGAAAATAGAAAAATTGGCAGAAAACGGACAAAATGTTCTGTAAAAACAATCAATCATGCTGATGAAGTGATTATTCCTGTGTGTGATGTAATTATGCTGCTAGGTAAAGAAATTAAATTTCAGGATAATCCTGACAAAAAGTATGTAGCTCCAGAATTTTCATTAAAAAACTACCATCAATTGATAAAAGCGCATGGATCCTCAAGCTTATATAATCAGCTAAATATTCGAGTAGATGATATAGATGATTCTTCTGAAAAAGTCCTCATGACTTTTTCTAGAACAACTTACTTTGATTCGCTTGTTACAAATAGAGCAATTGATTTTAAAATTGATGGATTATCAGTGAGAGATTTATATTCCAGTGGACCTTTTATTGAATCTTTAAAGGATTCCAAATTATCTAATCATTTAGGATTTAATGGAATGGTTGAAACTAGCGATCATTACTTTGTATTTATTAAAAGAAACAGACATGTTTCAATAGGAAAAGAAACGATGCAATGCAGTGTAGCTGCATCATTAAAATCCAAAAGAGCTTTGAACAAAGATGGCAAATTAGAAAAAAGTAAAATTGAACAAGCTATTTTGAAAGAAATAGAGGAAGAACTCTGTTTGCAGAATATTAAAGATTATGAATTGAAAAAGAATGAGATCTTTAAAGATTTTTCTTTTGAAAAAAATGTAGCTTATTTCTATCGTGATTTGTTAGAAGGCGGCAAGCCGCAGTTCATGTTCTATGCACAGATTCAATTGACAGCAGATGAAGTCAAAAAAGCATTTCATGAAGAAGCGTTATTTCCTTTTACTCATCTTGAAACTGCCAGTGCAGTTCATGGAGCAGATGGATATAAAATCTTGCTTGTGCATCGAGATGATTTAAAGAAGCTTTATTTGACGGCAGATGGTATGGTTCTTAATAAGAAATTTTATAAAGCAATGCCTTCGGCAGTTGCAACTGTAGCCATGATGATTCGACTAATAGATGAAGGAAGGTTTTCGAAATGAAAATTTTAGAGTCGTTTACACTTTCTAAAAGAAATAATGGCATGAATGAAGACTGTTTGTATATAGGCAATAGAATCATTGCAGTTATTGATGGTGTGACCTCAAAATCTCCTCAGCCTCAAAATGTGGAAAAAACAGGTGGCTGTTTTGCTGCGGAAACTATTTCAAGACTGTTCGATGCCATGCCAGAGAATTTAATAAATCCACTTGATATCGTGATATATCTAAATCATCATTTAAAGTGTTTGATTGCTGATTCACCATATGCAGCACAAAAGGAACCGCCTGCAGCATCTGTTATCTTTTATGATAAGAACACTCGCTGTGTGATTAGTTATGGAGACTGTCAATTTCTTTATCAAGGCTTGTGCTATAAAGATGAAAAGAAAATTGATATCATTCATGCAGAAAAGAGAGCTAGAATATTGCAAGAGTGTCTTTCTCAAGGATACAGCGAACAGGAGCTTTTAATGAATGATTTTGGCAGAAAAGAAATAGAACCAGAAATATTAAATTCTTTTCTTGAATATGCCAATCAAAAGAAAGAATATGGATTTGCAGTTTTAGGGTTTGCTGAAGTTGTTCCTGAATTTATCAGAGTTTATCCAGTGAATGAAGGAGAGGAACTTATTTTAGCATCAGATGGATATCCTTTTTTGTGCTCGACATTAAAAGATAGTGAAAAAGCTTTGAATGAACTGATTCAAAAAGATCCTTTATTGATTCATGAAGTTAAATCAACAAAAGGTCTGCAGAAAGATTCTGTTAGTTTTGATGATCGAACTTATGTGAAGTTTATTGCATGATAATGGTTACTGCAAAAAAAGACCAACTTATTTATTGTTAGTCAAAATCACATTTGAATTTTCAAAATGAAAAAGATGGAATTCAAGGGAAGAATTGTTTCTCAATAGATTCCATCTTTTTCTGAATATACTTAAGACAAGAAATCTATTATTATTTCATTGAGAAACAGGAAAATATAGGATTGAGTTAAGATTTGATTTTTCATGCATTCTTCATGATTCTTAAAAGTTAGTATGATATAATTCATCTACTTCAAGAAAGGAAGTGTCAAATGAAAAAATTAAAATGGCTGATTGTTTGTTTATTGTTTTTTTCAGGGTGCACAATAAAAGAAAAGGAAAAAAGTGCAGTACTGAAGCCTGCACAGCTTCCTGAATACATTCCTGTTGTGAAAGAAGAAGTGCCTGTCATGATTGGAACATTGTATGCACAGCGTGATAATGCATTTCATTCTGTCTTTGGAGTTCTTGGTGAAATGAATATTCACCAGGCAAGGGAAATGGAATCAGAAATATTGACAATCGACAACTGGACTGATTTCAATCAGAAAGCCAGTTATGTAACATATGGATTGACTCTTAAACAAGGCCATACTTATCAAATCAGTGTAGAGATTGATTCTGATTTATCAAGTTCAGGACTAATGAAAATGGGGAATTACATTGAGCAGTTTTCGACTAAAAAGTTTACTTCTGGTCAAGTGATCTGGAACTATAAGCATACAGATTCAACAACAACTGAAGGAATCTTAACATTTGAATTTGATAAAAGTACAGATGCTGAAGCAGGAACAATACATTTGACTTCGTTTCGCATGAAAGATTTGGATGAAGATGAAATAGGCATAAGCATTAATCAGATAGGATATTTTCCTGATAGTCAGAAGCTTGCGATTTTCAAATACAATGCAGGTGACTTATTTGAAGTGATCAATACAAAAAGTAATGAAGTTGTCTATACCGGAATGATTCTGGATGGAAAAGATAATCCAGAAACAGGTGAAATCAATTATGTAGGAGATTTTAGTGCAGTAACTGAACCTGGAAGCTATCGCATTGTTTCGCAAATGGGACAAAGTTCGTATAAGTTTGAAATTAAAGATGACATTTATAGTGAACTGTTTCAGGATGCATTTAAAATGATCACTCTTCAAAGATGTGGACAGACATTGGACAGAAGTGTAGCAGGTGATTTTTCACATGAGTTTTGTCATCATTTCCATGCTCAGATTTACGGAACAGAAGATCACTTGGATGTAACTGGAGGATGGCATGATGCAGGAGATTATGGACGCTATACTTTGCCTGCAATCAAAACAATTACAGATTTATTACTTGCATATGCTGTGTATCCAGAAAGCTTTAGTGATGAAATGAATATTCCGGAAAGCGGAAATGGAATTGCAGATGTGTTGGATGAAGCGCAGGTTGGTTTGAAATGGCTAAAGAAAATGCAGATTGACTGGGGACCTGTTTATGCATCAGCAGTTACTCCAAATTTTGCGGGATTTGTGTCCCCAGAAGAAGATTTGCAGAATCTTTATATACTGCCTTATGAAAACACCTGTACAGCAGCTGCAGGTGGAGCGTTTGGATTGGCAGCTATTGTATTTCGTGATGTAAATCCAGAAGCGGCAGACGTGTATCTTTTTGATGGTGAAAAAGCCTATGATTATGCAATAAAAGTACGTGGAGAAGAAGATAAGAAAAATCCTGAAGATATCATTGCAGGAGATTATGCAGATGATTCAGATGAGGATCAGATTTTCTTTTCAGCAGGTGCGCTTTATGCAGCAACTCATGATGAAAAATATTTGAAAGAAGTAGAACGCTTTTTAGAAAAGCAGGATTTTTCTTTGATTTCAATATCTCATAATGATATGGGAGGATATGGTGCTTATCTGTTTTTACAGGATGAAGAATTCCAAAAAACAGAATACTATATTCCACTGTATAATCTGTTCATGCAAGAGATAATGAATCTTGTAGAGTCAGGAGTCACAGATGGCTATCAGTTGGCAAGCGATGGCTATTTCTGGGGAGGCAACATGTATGTTGCCGATAAAGCAATGATGATGCTGTTGGCAAATGATCTTGCGCCTTCCATATCTTTGACAGATGCAGCTTATGAACAGTTATCTTATTTATTAGGAAGAAACAGCATTCATCAGTCATTTATCACAGGATACGGCATTAATAGTCCTAAAAACGTTCATCATCGTATTGCAGAATCAAGAAATATACTATTAAAAGGAGCGTTAGTAGGCGGACCTGACGATGCGATTGAAGCAGATCTTCCAGCGGCAAAGAAATATTGGGATGAAAGCCATCTATACAGTGTCAATGAAGTGGCAATCTATTACAATTCACCACTGGTATTTGTCTTGAGTGGGTTTCAGAAATAGGAATCAAAGAAGAATGAATGAAGGCCATTGATGAATAATCAATTTCTTTATATTTAGATAAATGTAATGTACTTATGAAATATTAAAGATTAATGAATTCTTTCAAAATCTGATATAATTTATTTGTTAACTAGCAAGAAAAAAGGGAAGGAGACGATAATTATGATAAAAGATTATCATAATCGTTGAGATTTACTTACTTGTTTACGTGTTTTACTTGTTTTTTCATGAATGTTTATATTAAGAAATACATCTTCTTATTTTATTAATTATGTTATTTGTGGTGTATTGAGTATAGTTTCTATGATAAATTTTCAAGTTCGTACTATGAAGACTTCTTTTTTATTTGTTCTATTTTCTTTAATATTTTCTTCTATTGTACTTCTTTGTAATTATGAATTGTTTACCTATTCGTTGCCAGCTTTGATTAAACTATTTTTGGGGTTGAGCGGAGGATATATCGTATGCAGAAATATTCTATGTCTACTTTCTGTAATGAATTTTCGGCAAGTAGCAATCAGAAAAAGAACAGAGAAAGGAATTGTTGTTTTCTTAATTCCATTTCTTCTTTTTTCATCCATTTATTTGCTGTATTTATTTTTTAATGCGTATCCAGGTTATTTGACTCCAGACAGTATTTCTCAGGTTTTGCAAACTCAAACGGGCGTCTATAGTAATCATCATCCTTTTTGGCACACTATTATCATTAAACTGATTTTTGAGATAGGGGTTGCATGTTTTGGTAATTTAAACGATGCAGTAGGGTTTTACAGTGTTCTTCAGATTTTGTTTTTATTCTCCGCAGTGTCATTTTCTTTGATGACTTTGTATCAAGCAGGAATCAAAAAGAGATATTTGTTTTTATGCGGTTTGCCTTTTGCGATTCTTCCCTATCATATTGCTTACAGTGTTACTATGTGGAAAGACATTGTTTTTGGTGCTGCTACTCTGTGGTTGGTTACTTTTCTTTTTAGAGAATTGCACAAGATTGGAAAAATGAGCCGGAATCACTTCTTTTTGTTTCTTTTTGCATTAGCATTTTGACTTTGGAGATCAAATGCATGGGCAGCAATGGTTGTATCGGTTATGTTTTTCTTCTTTTATTTAGGAAAAGAAGAAAAAACATTACCTCTTCTTGTACTTGCTGCTGTATGTTTTGCGTGGATGTTCAAAAGCCCTATCTTAAG
>JAFQKG010000203.1 GCA_017397025.1 Erysipelotrichaceae bacterium
GCAAAAGGAATCATGATCGCAAAGGCACACAAAATTGAAAAACGGAATGATTCTTTCGTTTTCTGCATATTTTTTGCACCAAAATACTGTGCAATAAAAATAGCTGCAGCTGCTAAAACACCATTGGTTCCAAATGTTGCAATCATGTAATAGCG
Organism: Erysipelotrichaceae bacterium; assembly: GCA_017397025.1. Lineage (GTDB taxonomy): Bacteria > Bacillota_I > Bacilli_A > Erysipelotrichales > Erysipelotrichaceae > RGIG1896. The sequence goes on from JAFQKG010000203.1 coordinate 156, forward strand.
ATTCACAGCCGCAACACCACCCAATGCAGCATCTCCAAGCTGACCTACCTGCATATTATCAATCAAATTCACCGAACTTGTTACCAGCTGCTGAAACATCAAAGGAATGGCAACTGCCAGTGCTGATTTCATGAATTCTTTATTTCCGATAAATTTTTTCAGATTGAACTTCATAACAAAACCCCTAACGGTATTAGGATATCATATTTCAGAACGCTTGAACATGAAAAAAGAAGTCCTTTCGAACTTCTCATCATTGAACCTTTTTCATCCATAATGCAAGATCATCCAACACAACTTCTGGAATGTGTCTTTCCACATTGTATTCCTTTTTCGCTTTAGAGATATCATTAGACATACTTTTTACAAAACAATGATTCAAATCATCATACAATTTGAATTCAGCATTCTGCTTTCCTGCAAAAATTCTTTGATAGGCATCATAGTCTTTTGAAACTGACACCTGAAAATCATCCTTCCCTTGAAGTATACATACTGGCTTTTCCAGCTGCTTCAACAATACTTCAGTTGGATGTTTGCACATTTCCTTAAAATAATAAGCTGTTGTTCCTCCGCCCATTGAGATTTTTTTTGCTTGCTCATCAGTCATTTGATCCAGTTTTGAAAAGATATCCTGAAGCTTCTGTACTTGTTTTTTCAAAAAGTATTTTGTCAGCGCATTGGACTTTTCCATCATTTCATCAAATTGATCTAACATAATTTCATGAAGCGTTCTTGGACTTCCTGCCATTACAATCAATCCTTTTAATCCCTCTGTTTGTGCATCAATGCGAGGCGCAAGCATGCCTCCCATACTGTGACCAAGCACAAACAGCTGAGTTCTATCAATCCGTTTATCTTTTTTTAATAGTTCAACCGCAGATACTGCATCATCAATTGTTTCTTCCTGAACAGTGATGATTTCTTTTGATCTGACCATTTTTACGCCATGTGCATAAGAACGCTTATCATAGCGAACAGATGCAATTCCACGCTGTGCCAGACCTTCCGCCAAATCTTTGAATGGAGTAAGCTTTTGTACTTTTTCATCCATATTGCTAGAACCAGAGCCATGAACCAGCACAACTGCAGGACATGGCCAGAATCTTTCTTCAGGTAGTGTCAATATTCCATTAAGCGGATATCTTGAGTCAGCCTGCACAACAATCTTGTCTTGAATCATTCATTATTCTCCTTTTTCATATACAAAAGATACGAATAAACCATTGGTACAAAGGCAGCCAAAATAACTGGCACAATCGCAGCCCATCCTTTGATTCCTAACACAACACTCAAAATCATCCATAGCCCAGCTATCACAAAGGCGAATCCACCAAAACGATGTGTTTTTCTCCAGTTTTCTTCTGAATCCAATGTCCAAGGAATTTTGATACCCATTGTATAATTCTGTTTTACTTTTGGAAGATAGTTCCCTATGATGATCATAACGATACCAACTAAAACAGGCACAAAGATTTCAATGTTCACATCCATGCCAAGGCAGATACAAATGACCATCACTGACATCAATGTTGATAAAACTGGTATAATCCAAAGACTCAACGTCAGCAACTTATCCGAATGATTTTTATTTTTGGGATCTGATTTCATACCAAATACACATACAAGAAAAAGGGCAGCCATGATAAGAGGAAGTCCAAACAAGGCAAATTCTTTTGACGCATAATTGTCTGCAACGCCTTGCGAATTAAAATGAATCGGCATGAGTTCCGGCATTTTGGAATACACCATAATGCCAATAAGAATTGGCACAAAGCACATCATAAAAGGATAAATCCATTGTTTATTTCTCATTCTGAGTTCCTCCAAACTGTGACAGCCATAGCATCACTTCTTCAAATACACTTGCATTCAGTTCATAATAAATAAAATTTTTTTGCTTGTTTTCTCGAATCAGTTCAGCCTTTTTCAGCTGAGAAAGATGGTAACTTACAGAAGCTTGTGTTAAATCAAATTTTGAAGCAATTTCACCTGCAGACATTTTTCCGAATTTCAGCATTACTAAGATTTCTCTGCGTACTGGATCACCTAATGCTTTGAATGTTTCTGCAAACCCCATCGTATCACCGCCTATTTAGAAATATTTCTAAACAGATGATATCACACCCTCTCCAAAAAGAAAAGACTCTATTTAGAAATTTATCTAAATAGAGTCTTTATGAAGCAATTCTGACAGCAGCTGTGCAGATAAAGGAACTTTCAATGTGCCATCCATCTCATATTCAAGTACTGTCATCAAAGACTCCCACGTTTCTGAAAAAGTACAGCCATAAATGGGTAAATCCTTTCTTAGTCTGCGAATCTCTTTAGCCAAAAGACAATCTTTTTGAGAAATACCAAGCAAAACTGCATCTGCTTCTTTCAACTCAGATTCTGCACTCCTTTTATCATTTAGCCTGATGCATTCAACATTCATTTCTTTTAACTCTGAGATTATTTTCTCCTCAATGAATGATTCGTTCACCAGAATCCTTTTAACTGCTATATCCTTTTGATTTGGCTTTGTCTTTTTTCTCAGATATTTCACAGAATCCTCAATGAAAGTCTGTACATTTAAATCAATAGTTCTTTGAATTCTTTTATGACTCAACCAGCAGAAAGAAATCAATATACTAACCGTCCAATAAATCATCATTCCCTTGTTTTCTAACATTACCGCAATTTCTATACCTTTATGTTAAGCCCTCCAGCACAGAAATTATATCATGCACATCAATATTTTTTTCAATAAGAAAATCGACACATTTCGACCTCAAAACAAAGAAAAAATCTTCGATTTCTCGAAGATTGATTTGATAAATGGTGGAGCATAGCGGGATCGAACCGCTGACCTCCTGCGTGCAAAGCAGGCGCTCTCCCAGCTGAGCTAATACCCCATTTGTATATTCAATTCGATGGTGGGCC
>JAFQKG010000204.1 GCA_017397025.1 Erysipelotrichaceae bacterium
CAGACTCGTTGACGCTTAAGTGCATTTAAATATCGAATTAAAGCAGAAGAAGGAATACCTGCTTCTTCCAAAGTACAGGTTTGAAATGGTTTCTTTTCCACAAACATCACCTCTAGAGATATTGTATCATAAGAAAAAAGACATGAGAATTTCTCATGCCTTAGATTACTGCTGATTGTCGTTGATGCTGTGAGGCTGTACTTCAACAGAGTCACGTGCGATGTTGACAGCATGGTCAGCCATTCTTTCAATGGTACCTAAGATGTCACAATAGACAGATCCTGCAACTGAGCTAGTGCATTCATTTCGCTGCATACGGGCAAAATGTTCTTCACGGGCTGTGTCTTCAAGGATGTCCATTCTATCTTCATCTTTGCACAGTTCAACATAGGCTTCAAAGCTCTTGGACTGGTAAATTGCCAATGACTGCTTAACCATGTTTCGAAGCAAATCATACATTTCATTCAGGCGTTTCATTGCTGTGTCAGAGAAAGCTCCATTGTCTTCATGAAGCATTTCAAAGAATTCCATGACATTCAATGAAAGGTCACCAATGCGTTCAAGGTCTTTGACCACTCTAAGATCCAAAGTCTGCTCGCTGGCATCATGTTCAGTAAGCTGTTCTTCTTTTCCGATAATCATCAGATATTCAGTGATTTTATTGTCTAAAGAATTGATGAGAGATTCAGACTGTTTGATCAGATCGACATCATCACCGCTAGGTTTTTTAGAGTTCAGGAATTTCTGAGTTTCTACCAGATTTTCTTCAACAACTCCGCCCATCTTGAGAATTGCCTGTTGTGCAACATTCAGAGCAGAGGCAGGAAGTGTATGAGCAAGATGAGGGTCCAATTCATCAATACGAACATCAATGCGTTCAAGTTCCTGACCAGGAATAATTTTTTTCACAAGTGCACACATCTGTTTCATGAATGGGAAGAACAGTAATGTTGCAGCAACGTTAAAGATGATATGAGCAGTAGCTACCTGCATCATAGGTGATAGGGAAAGTGCATTTGAAATTGTTTCTACCAAAGATACATAAGGTACAATCAGAATCATTGCGATGATAGTTCCAACGACGTTAAACAGGGTATGCAGACCTGCAGTGCGCTTTGCCGCAAGCGATCCGCCGAGTGCAGCAAAGACACCTGTGATGGTTGTGCCAATATTGGAACCAAAGACGCAGGCAACTGCAGCCATCAGTGTCATGCCGCCAGACTCATAGATTTTCTGTACAATACCGATGAATGCAGAAGAACTCTGAATAACACCTGTCATGATTGTGCCGCAAAGCATGCCTAAAATTGGCTGCTTGCCCATTGTTTCGGCAACTTGAATAAACTGAGGAAGATCTTTGAGCTGTTTTAGTGCATCACCCATGATGTTCAGGCCATAGAACAAACACCCAAACCCAAGAATGATTTCACCAAAGTAGCGCATTTTCTTTTTGCTGGAGAAAGACAGCAGAAGAGCACCAATGCACACGAAATATAGTGCATATTTTTCGATTTTTAAGCCAATGATAAAAGCAGTGATGGTTGTACCGATATTTGCACCCATAACAATGCCTGCAGCCTGTTCCAGTTTCATCAGTCCAGCACGTACTAAACCGATACAAATGGCAGTTGTAGCACTAGAACTCTGAATAAGGCAAGTAATAATTGCACCGATAGCAACAGCCATCAGAGGCTTTGATGTGTATTTGTCAATGTAATCTCTCAGTTTATCACCGGCAACAGCTTTCAGCCCATCTCCCATGAACTTGATGCCAAACATGAATAAACCGAAGCCACCAACAATTAAATCCCACGAAATAGTCATTTTAGTAAACTCCTTTACAGATTTATCATTAGTATATCATTAGCGTGTTTAAAAAGGTTAAGTTTATGTAAAAAAGGACTAGTTAACTAGTCCTTGTCTGCTTTGTACATAATTTTCAGATGTCGAGCTGAACCTTCGCCTTCAGACTGAGTCACGATGTGCGGCATATCAGCTAGTGCTTGATGAATTACCTTGCGTTCATCATTTGGCATTGGATCAAGACTTGCATCCACTTTTGTGCGCTGCACAGTTTTAGCGATTCTTCTTGCTAGAGCTTTTACCTTTTCATAACGGCTTTCCTTGTATCCGTTCACGTCAACAAGAATGCGGAAGCGACGTTTGAATTCAGCATTTGCAGCAGCACGAACAACTGCATTGATGGCCTGAAGTGTCTGACCATTTTTACCAATCAGAATGGCATTGTTTTCTGCATCCAGCATGACTTTGAAACCGTCATCTTCACGAATGATTTCAATTTCAATATCTACACCAATACCAGTAAAGAATTCTCCCAGATAATCAAAGATAAATTCTTTAACATCTTCTAAGCAATACACTTCAGCAGTTACGCTGCTTCCAATACCTAAGAAACCAGCTTTTTCTTCAGTAACGAAATAAACCAGTTCTTCTTTGCTGATGCCTTTTGTTTCAGCAGCTTTTATCAGCAGATCTTCAAGTGTTTTTGCAGTGAATTTTTCCATTAGTACATCTCCTTAGCTGACTGCTTTGTCATGATTGCTTGAGTCAGAACAGTCTTAATGATGGATACACAAGATGAAATAACCCAGTAAACTGTCATAGCTGCAGGCCATGTAACAGACATTACCAGAATCATCATCATAAACAGCATCATCTGATTGTTTTCAGGAGCTGGAGTATACTTTCTGTGGTGAGCTTCAGCTTCTTTCTTTGCCTTATAGTTTGCCAGCCATGTAGGAACCTTCATGGAAGCGAACTGGAAAGCGAACATTGCTAAGGCAAGAATCAGATAGCCAAAGTTATGCATTTTCAAGACACCGTCCAGTGGTGATACTGAAAGACTCATACCAAGGAAAGTACCTTTCAATACAACATCGGCACGCTGTACTGCATGGAAAATCGCAAACAGAATAGGCATCTGCAGGAACATTGGAACCATTGCCCCAAGAGGATTGACGTCATACTTCTTGTAAAGAGCCATGATTTCATTGTTCATTCTCATTTTGGAAGCATCATCTTCCTTGCCTTCGTATTTCTTTTGGATTTTAGTCATTTCTGGCTGAATCATCTGAAGTCTTTGTGTTGACATCGTTGACTTCCAAGAAACAATTGTTACCAGAAGATGAACAACTGCAGTGACCAGTGCAATAGCACCAGCTACACCAAGAACAGGAGTAGCATGGTTGATGACCTGTGCCATAGGCCATACAAGCAGAGCATCAAAGAAGCTTTCTGTATCCATTGTTTCTTTGAATGTTGTAGTTGTGTCAATGACTTTTGTTACCTGTGCTCCAGTTTCTGGGTCAGTAACTGTTTTTACTGCACATCCTGAAATTAAAAACAGTGCTGCAGCAATCCCCAGAAAAATCAGGAGTTTTTTGTTTCTTTTGTTCATGTTGTTCTCCTTAATTATCGTGCATACCTCTATATTTTAACTTTTTTAAGCATGGATTCCAAGTGTTTTTTATTGTCTTGATAAGAGAATTTTTGATATCCTTGACGAACCATTAAAATCCCATCAAATCGATAGCTTCCACTATCCAGTTCACGAAGCATGCATCTGCATTGACGCTTGATTTTGTTACGTACAACTGCATTGCCCATTTTCTTTCCGCAGGAAATTCCAAAACGGCTGTATTTACCAGTTTTTGGTTTGACATACAGCGCAAAGCTAGGACATGCAACAAAGCGTTTCAGCTTAATGATGTCTTGGAATTCCTCGTTTTTCTTAATTCTTAATGCAACTTTCATAACGAAATAAAAAAGTCACCGGAGTGACTTCTTATGCAGACAATACTTTTCTGCCCTTTGCACGACGACGTGCTAAGACTTTACGTCCTCCAACAGTTTTCATACGGGCTCTGAAACCGTGGGTTTTCTGATGTTTTCTTTTGCTCGGCTGATAAGTTCTTTTCATGGTTGAGCCACCTTCCTCTCTTGATACAAATTGAGCAATTGCTGTTAAATTGTATACTAGTTTTACGTTGATGTCAAATCATTCTCGTCGAAAAATCAATTTTCTATAACGAAATGGTAAATATTGCTGTAAAGTTTCAGAAACGTATTTCAATAGCTAGAATGAAGTTAGTTCGTGCTTGTATTTCTAAACTATAAACGATACAATATCTTGGGAACAAAGAGAGGTTATTATGGAATTATTAGAAGTGATTCTCCACAATATTGCAAATGTTGCAATCTTGGCATTTGAATTTGTGGGAGTTGGCATCCTGATTGCATCAGGTCTAGTGGGTGTTTACAATTATGTGAAGAAAGATCCTGGAACTCAGCTGAAATTGGCGAAGGGAATGGCAATGGGGCTTGAATTCAAGCTTGGAAGCGAAATTCTGCGTACTGTTATTGTTCGTGATTTGTCTGAGATTGCAATTGTTGGATGCATCATTGTTTTGCGAGCTGCCTTGACTTTCCTGATTCATTGGGAAATCAAAGAAGAAAAACACGAACTGGAAGAAAACCACTAAAAGATATATCGAAAGGTATATCTTTTCTTTTTGTCTGCGAAATGGTACATTGTAGAAAAAGGAGGGAGATCATGATTATTCAGAGTACGCATGTCTGGTTGAATGAAGAGTTCAAGCCGGCTCAAATTGAGATAGAAGAAGGAAAAATTAAGGCTATTTATCCTTATCAGGAAAAAAAGGCAGATGAAGATGCAGGTGAACTATGGATTCTTCCTGGATTTATTGACATTCATACCCATGGATGGAACAAAGCAGATACCAACAAGCCAGTTTTAGAAGATATAAGAAGATGGTCAAAGCACATGCCTCAGGAAGGGGTCACTTCTTATCTTGCAACAACATCCACACAAAGCAAAGAAGATAATTTAAAGGCATTTCCTATTTTAAAAGAAGCCATTGAAAATCAAAGTGAAGGTGCTGAAATGATTGGCATCAACGTTGAAGGAAACTACATTGACATGACCTGCAGAGGTGCACAGAATAAAGACTATATTGTAAAGCCTGATGCAGATGAGCTTTTGGAATATCAAAGACTATCTGGAAATCACATTCTTACAGTGACTTGTGCTGTTGAGCATGATGAGAATTACGAATTCACAAGAAAGGTATCTGATGCAGGTATCCGCGTTTCATTAGGGCATAGCGGAGCAAGTTTTGATGAATGCAAAAAGGCAGTTGAAAATGGGGCATCAGGTGTAACACATTGCGGCAATGGCATGAGTCGATTCCATCATAGAGAACCGGGCATTTTTGGCGCTGCACTGAATCTGGAAGAACTGTATGCAGAAGTCATTGGTGATGGCATTCATGTGCATTTTGAAACAGCTCATTTGATTGGCATGATGAAAGGAAAAGACAAACTGATTCTAGTGACAGATTCTGCAGAACAGAAAGATGATCCTGACTATGCAAAATACAATACGATTGGTGCATTCCGTTTAGAAGATGGCACATTGTTCGGGTCTGCCCTCTATGTCAATAAGGGCGTGGACAATCTTCATCGAAAAGCACGTCTTCCTCTGGTAACTGCCATTAATGCAGCGACCATCAATCCTGCGAAATATCTGGGTTTTGATCATCGCAAGGGAACACTGGAGGCAGGAAAGGATGCAGATATCGTTATCTGCAATGAGCATATTGAAATCAAACAGGTCTACTGCAAAGGAGTAAAACAGTTCTAATGAAAGTCAAAGAGATGATTGAACTGCTGGAAAAGCAGGGTACTTGGGTGAATTGGGACCAGACAAGAGATCATTTGCTTCATGGTTCGTTTGAACAAGAGGTACATCGTGCTGGTGTGTGCTGGATGCTGACAAATCAGGCACTTGATGAAGCGATTCGTTTAGGGATTGATTTTGTCATCAGTCATGAGAATCCATTTTATATGGCATCTACTCGTCCAGTGACTTTGGCGCATCATGCAGCCAATGAGAAGAGAAAGAAACTGGATGAACATGGTATCAGTGTATATCGTTGTCATGATGTGTGGGACTGTATCGATGAAGTGGGTGTTTCAGACATGTGGGCAAAGCGTCTTGGATTTCAGTTTGAAGCACGAAAGACAGGAAGCTATTTCCATTTTGCAGATGTTGATGAAATGACAGCAGAAGAATTGGCACTGCATACAGCAGAGGCACTAGTTCAGGATGGGCAGAATGGAGTTTGGCTATATGGAAGAACTGATAAAAAGATCAGACGATTAGCTATTGGTACAGGTGCAGCGACCAATGTCTGGGCAATGCTGAAGGAAAACCCAGATGCTGTGATTGTCAGTGAAGACGGTGTGAATACTTTTTCAGAAGGAGAATACCTGATTGACCATGATATTTCTATGATTTTAGTTGCACACTCTGCCTGTGAAATGGCAGGATTAAAAGAACTGGCCTGCTGGCTGAATGATAGGGTGGATGTAGAATGCATCTATCTGGATTCAGCATATCAAGTTCACAGCTATACAAAGTAACAGAGAGAAATCTCTGTTTTCTTTTCCATTATAGTAGACAATAATGCCCATCTTTTTAATTTACAGTCTTTTGAAATGGAGTATAATCTCACGCGTTGAGGTAATTCTATGAAAAAAACTATACTTCGTTTCAGTCTTTATGTTGTAGGACTGTTTATCAATGCGTTGGGCATTACATTATCTACTTATTCAGGTCTGGGAGTAGCCTGTGTGACTTGTTTCTGTACAAACTTTTCAAACTTTCTGGGTATTTCATTAGGAAATGCATTTACTGTCTGGTACTGCATTTATGTCTTGATGGAATTTCTGATGCTGAGAAAAGAGTTCGGTGTAAAAAATCTGCTTCAGCTTTGCTTTGCGTTTATCTTAGGGTTCTTTACAGATTTCATCAGGAGCTTTTTGGTGATCGAACCAAGTGGAATTGTTCAGCAGCTGATTGTGTTGATTGGAGCACTTTGGATTATTGCATTGAGTGTGGTCATTCTCATCAACTGTGATCTTGTTCCTAGTGCACCTGATGGTTTTGTACAGGTTCTTTCAAACAAGCTGAACAAGCCTTTTGGCAATGTCAAGGTTGTACATGACATTGCGGTGGCAAGTGCTGGCGTACTGCTTGGAATGATTCATTCAAGACCTGAAGGATTAGGAATCGCAACGGTCATTGCAGCATTGACTTTGGGGAAAATGATTGGTTATTTAGAAATCTATTTGAAGAAGCCAGTGCGTACATTCTGTGGCTTAAATTAAAAGAACGGAGCAATGTCAATCCGTTCTTTTTCTTAGAGTGTGTTATTGTAAGCTGATCCAGTAAAGATGGTCAGTTTCTGTTTCGTTGACGATATAAAGGGCAGTTGTTGTATTCAATTGAATTAGACGTTCATCCTTATC
>JAFQKG010000205.1 GCA_017397025.1 Erysipelotrichaceae bacterium
AGTGGATGCATTTTGATGTGATGGATGGGCATTTTGTGCCTAATCTGACATTTGGTCCAGATATTTTAAAAGCGATGAAAAAATCAAGTTCACTTTTCATGGATGTGCATGTCATGATTAGTGATCCTAAGAAATATGCACCGGTTTTTATTCATGCAGGTGCAGATCTGTATACGTTTCATATTGAAGCTGTAGAATCGCTTGCGGATGCTAAAGCACTCATTGATGAGATTCATGCTTTGGGATGCAAAGCAGGAATCTCTATTAAGCCTAAAACTTCAGTCGATGTGCTTATAGAGTTAATGAAAGATTTGGATTTAGTGCTTGTTATGTCTGTTGAACCAGGCTTTGGCGGTCAGAAGTTTGATCCAGATGCTCTTAAAAAAATCAGTACACTGCGAAAGTGGATTGATGAGAAAGGCTTGAACTGTCTGATTGAAGTGGATGGCGGAATCAATGCAGAAACTGGCAGACTTTGCAAAGAAGCGGGTGCGGATGTATTGGTTGCCGGCAGTTACGTTTTTGGCGGAGATATCATAGAAAAATGCGCTAGCCTATGTTAAAGACGTGTTATTGTGTACTGACGAATGCGCATTGTTTACCTGAATTAAAAGGAGATGTCATTGGCGTTGACAAAGGTGCTTTGCTTTGCCTTGAGCATGGAATTCAGATGCATTATTTAATTGGAGATTTTGATTCCATCACTGAACAAGAAAAAAGTGGACTCAAAAAAAAATATCCTGATTTGACACTGCTTCCTGAGCGAAAAGATGTTTCAGATTCAGAAGCAGCTGTTCTCTGGGCGAAACAGCAGGGATATCAGCGTATTGTACTTGTGAGTTCTATGTCAGGCCGTTTTGATCATAGCTATGTCAATTTCAAGCTGGTTGAGAAATATGGGTGTGAACTTCTGGATGAGTCAAATCATATTTTCTTAGTGGAGAAAGGGACAACCGTGATTTATAAGGACAACTGGAAGTATGTTTCCTTTTTTGCCTGTGATGAGGCGGAAGTAACACTGGAAGGATTCTCTTATCCTTTAGACCATTATCATTTGACAAAAACAGATGTTCTTTGTTTGAGCAATGAAATTTTAAAGGATCAGGCAATCGTCACTACCACATCAAAACTTTGGTGTATTCAATCAAACGATAAGAAATGAGCGGCATTCATGCCGCTTTTTGATAAAACAAAAAAAATCATCGATTTCGATGATTTTCTTATCTATTAGCCATTCTGCTGAGCTTTCAGCGTTTTCAGAGCGCGGGCAGACATACGGACTTTCTGAGGTTTCCCATCAACCATGACTCTAACAGTCTGAAGATTTACATTCCATTTACGACGAGTAGCGTGCAGGGAATGTGAACGCTTATTTCCAGACAATGCTTTTTTACCAGATACGGCACAAACTCTTGACATACCGTAACCTCCCTTCATGTTCACATATTGCTTAAAAACTATACCATGGTTTAAACTAAAATGCAACAGATAATTTTTTGAAAATCATTAAAAATTCTTTTCAGTGAAATCAAAAAAAACTTTTTATCACCCTTTAATTATGGTAATATTATGATGTGTAGTTCTAAGGGGGTAAACTCTAGTGAATAATAAGCAGATTCTTGCTGCACTTGAAATCGCTGATCATGAACTTCGTTTGATTGTTGGAGAGTTCTTCAATACCCGCTTCAATGTCATTAAAGTCGAACGTGTCCTGTGTTCTGGTGTAGAAAGTGGACAAATTATAGATCAACCTATGGTGTCTGAGGCTATTCGTAAGATGGTCGACAGTGCTTCTTTAAAGATAGGGGCAGCCATTGAAAAAGTTTTGTTGTGTGTTCCTTCCATTGATGCTGAGCGCATTGGTGTAAAGGTGAATGTTCGAGTTGATTCTATTGATAAGAAAATCACGATTCTTGATATTCGAAATGCAGTGAAAAAAGCAATGTCAACACCTATTGATGAACAGTATGCACTGATCAATGCGGTGTGTGTCCGTTATACATGCAATGGCATTACAACTAGAAGAATGCCTATTGGGGATATCAGTGATGAGCTGACTGTACATTTGGATTTGCTTTGTGCAAATCGACAGATTGCCTTTGATTATGTTGCCTGTGTTGAAAATGCAAAGCTTCAGATTCTTGATATTTCTTTGGATTCTTTTGCGGTTGCAAAAGAAGCATGTCTGTTTGAGCAGGCTGTTGATCAGAATGTCATCGTTTTGAAACTGGAACGTGAATCTACTTCCATGGCACTTCTGCATGAAGGGCGATTTGCATCCTGTGATGTCATTCCTCATGGCATTGGAAACTGGATTGCAAAGGTTTCTGATTTAGTTCAGCTTCCGCTTGATGTGGCAAGTCGTCTGGTCAAGTTCAATGGCCGTGTTGAGCCGGAAAGCTGTAAGACCAGTCCGATTTATATCTGGTCGCTGGATGGTGTTACTTCGACAATTTCTGAACAGGAACTTTGTGATATCATGAAGGAGCCTGCTGAAAAGTGGATTGATGAAATCAAATCTGCAAGTGAGCCTATTGTTTCTTCTATGAAGACTTCTGTTGTTTTAACTGGAGAAGGTGCAGAAATTGAAGGTCTTGCAGAATCACTTCAGAAAGCATTGGGATGCAGTGTGAAACGTTATTTCCCTGAAACACTAGGTGTACGCAGCTCAGCGCTTACAGGTGTTTTGGGTATGTTCTATGTGTATGCTGATACACGTATTGCACTTGGAGATACAGAGGGCTGTGTCAATATGGAACAGTTTATGAAATCTGTCCAAGTCAAGCCGATCAAGAGTGCAGATGACAACACAATCACAAACAAACTTAAAAACATACTTTTTGACAATAAAGAAAAAGACTAATTTGGAGGGATAATCATGAGTCAAATTGAATTCAATCAGGTTGCAAAAATTAAAGTATTCGGTATTGGAGGCGGCGGATGCAACGCTGTTAGCCGAATGGTTGAAGAAGGCGTACAGGGCGTTGAGTTCTATGTCGTCAATACAGACCTGCAGGTACTGCAGGCAAGCCCAGTTGCCAATAAGATTATTCTTGGCAATTTGGGAGCAGGTGCAAATCCTGAAGTAGGAAGACGCGCTGCTGAAGAAAACGAAGAAGCAATTCGTGAAGCTATCAAAGGTTCAGATATGGTGTACATCACTGCCGGTATGGGAGGCGGAACTGGTACTGGTGCCGCTCCGGTTTTTGCGCGTATCGCCAAAGAAGAAGGTGCATTGACAGTAGGTATCGTGACCAAGCCATTTACTTTTGAAGGAAGAAGAAGAACTGAACAGGCTCTTCAGGGCCTTGAAGAATTGAGTGAATATGTTGATTCATTGATTGTTGTGTCCAATGATCAGCTGCTGCGTGTGATTGGTAATGTGCCGCTGATTGATGCATTCAAGGAAGCAGACAATGTGCTGCGTCAGGGGGTTCAGACCGTAACAGATTTGATTGCAGTACCTAGCTTGATCAACCTTGACTTTGCGGATGTTCGTTCTGTTATGGAAGGCCAGGGTTCTGCATTGATTGGTATTGGTATGGCACAGGGAGATAAGAAAGCTCAGGAAGCTGCTTCTAAGGCAATTCATTCTCCATTGCTGGAGGCTCAGATCAACGGTGCTAAAAAGGCAATCGTTAACATTACCGGCGGCAACACGGTTACACTGCAGGATGCCAATGAAGCTGCAGAATTTATCCGTGAAGCTGCAGGTCAGAATCTGGATGTCATCTTTGGGGTTTCCATCAATGAAAAGATTGGAGATGCAATCATTGTCACTGTCATCGCTACAGGTTTTGAACTGGTAGATAGAAAACCAGCTCCAAAAGCAACAGTACGTGCGGCTTCAGAAATTTCTGAAGTTGTAAAAACAGAAACTGCACCTCAGGTGGAAATCGAAGACAACGATATTCCAAAATTCTTCCGTTATCGCTAAACAACAGGATGGAGTATTCCATCCTTTTCAAATAGAAGGAGCACTTATGAAAAACTTACTTGATGTACATACTCACACCATTTCCAGCGGACATGCCTATAGCACACTGCAGGAAAATGTCACTGCTGCAAAGGCAAAAGGATTGAAATATTATGGCATGTCAGATCATGCGCCAAACATTCCTGGCGGACCGCATATCTATCATTTCTCTAATCTGCGGGCAATTCCAACTGAGATTGATGGAATTCGAGTGTTGCGAGGAGTAGAACTGAACATTCTTAATGACTTGGGAGAAGTGGATGTTCCTGATTCTGTTTTAGAAGAACTGGATTATGCGATTGCTTCTATGCATGGTCCATGCATTCCAAAGGGGGATGAAGATTATTACACCAATGCTTACCTGAATGTAATGAAAAATCCTCATGTAAGAATCATTGGACATCCAGATGATGGTCGTTTTCCTCTCGATCATGAGAAGTTTGTTCAAGGTCTTGTTGAAAATCATATCATTATGGAAGTCAACAATGCTTCCATCTCTCCAATTTCATTTAGACCTGGAGCACGTGAAAATTATCATAGTTTGCTTCAGCTGTGTGCTGAAAATAAAGTTCCAATTGTCATCAATACTGATGCTCATATCTGTTATCGCATTGGAGATATTGATTTGGCAATGAAGATGCTAAAGGAAGAGCAGTTTCCAATGGAGCTGGTGCTGAATTTTAATGAAGCATTGATTGAAGAATATATTTTGAATCCAAGAAAATAGGAACGTAAATCATTTCGTCCCTTTTAATATAATATCGTGTTCTTGAAAAGAATGATATTTGTTGCTTGTAACCTTGAATGAAAATAAATACATATTTATGTAAACGATTACAATTTTTGTGAAAAATAGATTGACATTCATTTTGGGCTAGCCTATAATTTAATCATTGAAAGACAGTGAAAAGAAAAGTAAATCAGTGAAAGTTTCACAGAGAGTCTGGACAGCTGAAAGCAGATAAATGGAAACTGATTGAAAATGGTCTTGGAGTCGCATACCGAACCTAAGGTAAGGCTATGACGGGAGCTCCCGTTACAGAGCTAGGGTATAACACAATTGTGCGTACCTAATGAGGAAACTATAGTGATGTAGTTTTAAATAAAGGTGGTAACACGGGAATTCAATCTCGTCCTTATGCAGGACGGGATTTTTTATTTAGAAAGGGTGATGTCATGATTGAATTAAAGAATATCGTAAAGACATTTTCCGGAAAGAATACCGAAATTCATGCAGTGAGAGGCGTAAATCTGAAGATTGAAGACGGTGATATCTTTGGTATAGTTGGGTATTCCGGTGCAGGAAAGTCAACACTGGTTCGCATCATCAATCAGCTGGAGAAACAGACTTCAGGTGAAGTGATGATTGACGGAAAAGAAATTTCTTCTTTTTCAGAAAGTCAATTAAGACTTGAACGTCAGAAAATAGGCATGATTTTCCAGCATTTTAACTTGCTGTGGTCAGGAACGGTTGCTGAAAACATTTCATTTCCGCTAGAAATTGCAAAGGTCGATAAAGCGGTTCGTCAAAAGAAAGTGCAGGAACTGATTCGCCTGGTTGGTCTTGAA
>JAFQKG010000206.1 GCA_017397025.1 Erysipelotrichaceae bacterium
AACTGCGCAAGGAAGCTTGAATCGAACAGATTCATCGTACAATTTAACAAACTGTGTATGTACAGTAGGATCTTCTTCATCTTTTGCGATGAGATACAACTCATCCCCAAGAAAGAAAGTCGCAGTTTTTTTCTGCCAGTCAGATGCAGTCTTGACTTCTTTAGTCACTGTATCCATCTCATGCAGACGCTGCAGATAGCCATTGTGTTCAACATCTGCACGTGTTTCAGTAAAATAAAGACGGGATTCATCGTTTGACAGCTTCAAATCTGAAAGAAAACTGTATTCAGTAAACAGGTCAAGTGAAATCTGTTTCATACTTAGTTCACCTTCCCTACTACAAACATCTGATCACGATGTTCTGCTAAGAAATGAACTTCATCATCCACTAGAATTACACTTTCTTCTGTAAAGATGTATGTGTCTCGCTGATACATTTCAAGATATTCGATGACGTTCAGTTCCAAAGCATAGCCAGTGTAATTATGAATCAAAAGATCGCCTTTGACTGGGATGCGATTTTGATTTGAGAACAGTCCAATGGTTGGTCCAGCTGCATGTCCATGGAATCCCAGCGGATGGGTGTATAGCACTGGGCGGAGTCCTTCTTCTTTCCCCTTGGCAATGCTCATTTCAAAGACATCATTGCCGCTTCTTCCAATTTTCATTGTTTCTCGAACGATGTCCTGGAATCGATTGTTGCGCTTGAAGGCTGCTTTTAATTCATCAGGAATATCTGTTTCGTCTTCCTTAAGCACATAGCATAGACGCTGTGTATCTGTACAAAGGTTTAAATACCTTACACCAAAGTCACAATGCAATAAATCACCGCGTTCAATCACAGTTTCTTCACCGTGCATGCCATCATGTCTTTGAAGGTCTATGGTTGGCTCAAACCAGTATTCAATTCCTAGATTGTTGACTTCCTGTTCCATAAAGTTCATCAAATCACGGCATGTTGTGACTCCTGGAGTAATTTGTTCATCAGAGAATGTCTTTTCAATGATTTTCATTGCAACGTCCATGACCTCTGGGAATACTTCTCTTTCTTTTGGAGTTCGAGTTTCCAAAAGACGAATACCCACTTCATCTGCACTGACAAAACGATCTGTCAGATCTTTAGGAAGTTCATTCATCATCATGCGATACAACCCAACAGAAAGACCATCTGTATAGGCAAAGTGATCAGAAACATCGATCGCAATCTTTTTTGGATCAATGCGGCGAAGCACACGAGTCAACGCTGTCATCTGAGATTCAGATTTCATGTCATAATCACGACGGTAGTATTCTTCCAGTTCACTGGAAGGCATGCTGACACTCCAGTTTTCACAGACACCATTTTTCTGAGAAAGCACTAAAATTGTAATTCTTCGCGCAGTTGGAAAATGAGACGGTGTCAATGCATGAAAGAGTGGATCTTCATTGTATTCTCTTGAAAGCACCAGCCATGCTTCCACATCGCATTCCTGCATCAGTTTTCCTGCCATTTCAAGGCGTTCTTTCAATATTTCATCTTTGATTTGATTCTGTTCAACAATTGTTTTCATAGTCATTTCCTTTCCAAAAGAAAGTACTCCAAAGAACGTGCTCAAGAGTACCTGTTGTGTTCTTTATAAGTAAAACACAGACCGTCGCTGACGGTCTGTGCATTCTTGGTTTTTAGTCCTGATCCTGCTTTCTTGAAGCTTCGCGGATGACTTTGTCCGCAACCTGCTGAGGAGCTGGTTCATAGCGATCAAATACGATTTCGTATTCACCGCGCCCCTGAGTCATAGAACGAAGTTCAGTTGCATATTTCTGCATTTCAGACATAGGAACTTCAGCTTCAATTGTCTGAACGCCATCAACCATGTCCATACCCATGATCATACCGCGGCGCTTGTTGAAGTCACCCATGATTGTACCAGTGTATTCATCAGGAATGCTTACTGTCACTTTACCGATTGGTTCAAGAAGGATTGGCTTCGCTTTTGGCATACCTTCACGATAAGCCAGACGAGCTGCTGCCTTGAAGGCGATTTCCTTCGAGTCAACTTCATGATAAGATCCATCATACAGTACTGCCTTTACGCCAACTACCTTATAGCCAGCCAGAACACCGCTGTTCATGCATTCACGCAGACCTGCTTCAACTGCTGGGAAGTACTGACGAGGAACTGCTCCACCGAATACTTCTTCTTCAAAAACCATTTCTTCAGAATCGCATGGTTCAAAGCGAACTTTTACATGACCATACTGACCTGCACCACCAGTTTGTTTCTTATGTTTACCTTCGGCCTGTACTGTACCACGGATTGTTTCACGGTACTGAACAGTTGGTTCAGTTGTTGTTACATCAACTTTGTACTTTGTCTTCAAACGATTCAGTACAACATCCAGCTGCTGATCTCCCAGACCATACAGCACTGTTTCTTTTGTTTCTGCATTCTTAACCAAAGTCAAAGACAAATCTTCTTCCAGAATCTTATTCAGACCGAAGCTTAGCTTGTCTTCGTCAGCTTTTGTCTTTGGCCAGATTGCAACACCCAGCATTGGTTTAGGTGTATCAATTGGAGCGTAATGAACTGGACGAGCCTTTGTAGCCAGTGTATCGTTTGTTTCAGTGTACTGCAGTTTAACAACAGCACCAATATCTCCTGTAAACAGCTTACCAACTGCAACCTGAACTTTACCCTTCATGATGTAAATCTGCTGCAAACGTTCAACTTCGTCTTTCTGAACATTGTAAACCTGTGCATCAGCAGAAAGCACACCAGTCATGACTTTCAGGAAAGAAATCTTACCTACAAATGGGTCAACAATTGTCTTGTAAACCAGAGCAGAGAAAGATTCATCTTCATTTGTCTGCAGTACTACAGGCTTGTTGTCAGAATCAAGTGCCTCAACAGTACCCTTTTCTGCATAGCTTGGGAAGTATTCAGTAATCAAATCCAAAAGACGTTCAATACCTGTGCAAGCACGTGCAGCACCGCAGTAAACTGGACGGATTTCACCAGAACGAACCCCCAGACGAAGACCGCGAGCCAAATCATGTTCATCGAATTCTTCACCTTCGAAGTATTTTTCCATCAGTTCATCATCGCCCATTGCGATTGCTTCGATGATCTGATCGTAGTATTCATTAACCAGTTCAGTCATGTCTGCTGGCACTTCTTTTGGAGTAGAGCGGTCATTGTAGTACCATGCTTTCTTTCTCAAAACGTTAACAGAACCTACAACTTTACCACCTTCCATAATTGGTGTTTCAAAAGCGATAACGCTCTTGCCGAACTTTTCACGAATCTGATCATATGTATCCGCAAAGGATGCATTGTCTTCATCGATCTTATTGATAAAGAAAATTGTAGGAATCTGACGCTTAGTAACAGCTTTCCAAGCTTTTTCAGTACCGGATTCAACACCTTCTTTAGCACCAACAACGATTAGTGCATTGTCTGCAACTGTTAAACCAGCTCTCATTTCACCTTCATAGTCCAGATAACCTGGAGTATCGATAAAATTGATTTTGCAGTTTTTCCATTCTACTGGAACAACACTTGTATAAATAGACTGTCCACGACGGATTTCTTCAGGATCATAGTCAGATACACTGTTTCCATCTTCTGTCTTTCCAAAACGGTCAGTTGCTTTTGTGAAATACAAAGCAGCTTCTACAACGTCTGTCTTACCAGCACCGCTATGTCCAAGCAATACGATATTTCTTACTTCATTAGCTAGATAGTCTCTCATGATAACACCTTACTTCAGGATGCCTTTCAAGTCACCCAGATTTTCAGAACGTACATAGTGTACGGCCTTATTTCCGTCAAAATCGACGATTTCCTTATCTGCACCATGTTCAAGCAGATAAACAACCAGTTCAGTCAGTCCGCCATAAGCAGCTCTCATCAGTGGAGTTGTACCGTTGCCATCCTGTGCATTTACATTTGCACCATTATCAATGAGGAATTTGATGATGTCCATTTTCAGTGCAAGAACAGATTCAGTAAGTGCTGTTCTTCCTTTGTGGTCACGCGCATTGATATTTGCACCCTTGCTGACCAGATATTCTACAACATCTGCCTGTCCCAAAAATGCAGCACGCATCAAAGCTGTTCTGCCATTGTTGTCATGAGAATTCACATCAGCGCCTGCATGCACCAGCATTCTCACAATGTTCAGATGACCTTTCTTTGCAGCACCCATCAGAGCAGTTTTATTATTGTTGTCGCGAGCTCTGACATTAGCACCATTGTCCAGCAAAAAGCGAACGATATTTTCGTATCCGCGCTTAGCACTCTTCATCAATGCACTGCGTCCGTCAGCATTTGCTGCATCAACACTTGCACCCTGAGCATGTGCTGCACAAACTTTGGCGAAATCGCCTGATGCTGAAGCATCCCATAACTGTTTGTTGATCTGATCCATAATAATCTCCTCCTTTTAATGTAATAGATCATGTTCTGTCAAAAAAAGATGGACGCATTAATCCATCTTAAAAACCTCAGTAAAAACATCAAATACCCCTTTGATGACAACGCCATATCTTGACTGAGTTCTTCCACCAAAAGTCTTCATGTCCTCACCTCTTTGTAGCTCCATTGTAAACGCTAACATCTTTCATTTCAAGTATTGACAAGAGAGTTTTTTGTGCTTTTGAGAATTTTTCATTTTTTCTTCTGAAAATTTTTTCATAAAAAGAACCCTGCTTTCGCAAGGTCTATGAATGAATCTGCATTGTTGGATATGGAATCACAATTCCTTCTTTTTCAAACGCTTCCTTAACGCTCAGTCTCAAATCAGAAGATAGTGCAGCACCTTCACCTGCCGTTTTTGTATTCACAGAAACTCGAAGGTCAACTGAATAATCTGACAGATTGGAACAAACCACACTGACTGCCTCAACTCCTTCTGCCTTCTGCTGCTCAGTGCGCACATCCAGCATCAAAGGATGGTTTTCTGCATGTTCTTTCAGAATCTCCATGGCTCTTTTCACATCCGAGTCATAACTGATACCAAACACAATACGAGCTGTATAATGTCCTGCCGATGATCTGTTTTCAATAATGGATGTGTTCATGATGCTGTTTGGAATAATCATTTCCGTATGATCAAATGTTTTGATTGTTGTGTGTCTCAGCCCAATGTCTGTGACTGTCCCAGTGATATTCTTGTCGCTCAAAACAATTAGATCCCCAACCTTAAACGGCTGCATCGTTGCCAAAAACATGCCGCCAATAAAATTCGACATGGATTCCTGAGAAGCCAGTGCTGCTGCAACACCAATAACACTAGCCCCTGCCGTAAACAGTGTACTGACCCCATCAAAGGCAGTAAACTGATTCAATACAAGAACAATTCCAAATGAATAAATTAGAATGCGAATGACTTTATTGATGAAATTATAACTGGTCAGCGCATCAGCTCCATGTTTAATAGCTGCGTTTTTCATGATTCTATCTGCACTTCTGACGAGCAGTTTCACCAGTGCAAAGATGATAATCACATATACAATGGTCAAAATCAAACCTGACTTTGTAAATTCTGACCCAATCGATAAGATTTTTTCAATTGTTGTTCCTTTAACTATATTAACCTCTTCAATCATGTTTCATCCTCCTAACTGAGGATAATATACACGTTTTCACAGAAGAATTCAAACTTTATAGCGTATTTCCTCTGGATCAAGAATCTGCATCAGATAAGTCCAAGTTTGATTGCCGCTGATTCCATCTACATCAAGTCCACTGCTTCTTTGAAAGCTTCTCAGCTCCCTTTCCAGCTGTGCATCAAAGATACCGTTGATGGATGAAATCTCATACCCAAGAAACCACAAAGCATCCTGAAGGGCACAGACACTGACTCCTACTGATCCTCTTTGTACCTTCTGGAAAACAATGAGGTCTGAGACAGGATCAAAACTCTGATGAAAATGAATGATGGATGGTGCATGATCAAAATCCTGAAGATAAGTGTAGTCTTCCTGCATTTCTAGCTCTTTCAGCAGCTGCTGTTTTCTTCGCGAATTCAAATTTTCTCCGCCAGCAATTGCAGTTCCCAGCTTATGGGCAAAATGCTCATTTTCAAAACGTTCCCATACTCTAGAAAACCCGTGTTCTACTTCAAATGGGACATTCAGATGATGAAAAGATTCATTCACGCTTTCAAGAAATCGTTTCGTACTCCATAGCAAGCGCGTGTTTGATTTTGCACGGAATGAATCAACTGTTAAAACTCCATCAGTGGTATACGGCATGTTTTCATGACAGTCTCTTTTATATTTTTCCATTTGCCCACTGACTTCGTTGTAAACCAATACAACCATGTTTTCACCCCCACCACATTCTATGAAAAATTCATTTTCAGTATCGGGCGTTTCTCTAATTCACGCATAGTCTTTTCCATACTCTAAAGAGAAAGGAGATAATTATGGAAAATCAGATTCAAAAAGGCTGTTCATCCGTTTCTGTCCTCAAGATACAGCAATGCCTGAATCAATTGAATCCTGAACTTGATCTTAGTGAAGATGGCATTTATGGTACTCAGACAGAACATGCTCTAAAGATGTTTCAGAAACGCTTTGGACTTGTTGATGATGGCATTCTCACTTCACTGACCTGGGATAAAATCATCTTCAAAATCAAAACTCAAAAACCTCCAGAAATCATACCTCTTTTAGCCCCTGAACCGCTTGGCTTAGGCTCTTTTGGTTTGGATGTTCGAAAGGCACAGGAATATCTCAATCTCATCCTTCCGGAAACAAGCATCGAAACAGATGGTGTTTTTGATATCAAAACACAAGTAAAAGTGATTCACTTTCAAAACATGGCCGGTCTTAATCCTGATGGAAGAATTGATATCACAACATGGAATCGAATCATCGACTATTTATAAGACAATAGCCATCCTAAAAGGATGGCTCAGACAATCGACAAAATGGAGTATTTCAACCACCTAGGTTGGAACGCCCCATTTTTTATTTTGTTTATAAATTGAATACAGAGTGTTTTTAATGAAGTCATAGAGCTACCTATAGTAGAGGAACTTTCTTGGATGAGAGTGTAATATAAACCGTGTAAGTTGAGAGCGTACGGCTCAACTAACATGGTTTATATTACACTCTCGAATTATTTCTGATCAGGCTGTTTTACAGATGAAAAGACAATTGAACAAGAAAAACTATGAATCATGGAAGGAGCGTAACAAAGATGAATTACGAGAAAATGTATAGAAAACAACTAAATGTTTCTTATGATATGGACAAAGAAATCCGTCTTCTAAACCAGAAAATCGAATTATTGATCTATATCATTAATTTGCAAAACCATTATCTTTCTGTGCCTTTTGAACTGCCTGCAGAATTTCAAATGTAAACGGTAAAAAACTCGTACCTGTAAAAAAAGTGAGATTATTGAGACAATAAGTCTAAGAAATCCACTGATTTTTAGTAGGGAGTTGATCAATATGAATC
>JAFQKG010000207.1 GCA_017397025.1 Erysipelotrichaceae bacterium
AAGCTTGATCTTTTGTGATCACAAGACTGCGAAGCACAGAAAAGCTTTGTGAGGATGGCTTTGATCTGATCATCATTGCTGCAGCAACAATAATCACATAAATCACTAAGACAAATTTAAAAATCGTTACATAACCTTCTGTATCGCTTTCAGAATGGCTAAGGATCCATGTAGAAAGGACAGGTGCAATGATGTTGGCAATGTTGTTGAAAATCCCTATATTTCCAAGATAGCGAGCCCTTGTTTCAGGTCCGCAGACAAACTGATGAAGCGAATTCACACTCAGCCAGAAAAAACCCTCGCCAACACCAACTAAAAGTGCCGAAATGTACACAAGTGAAGGATACAGCGCAAAAGTCTCATTCATGAAAAGCACATAAATCAAGGCAAACATAGAAATCACAACACCTGTTGAAAGAGGCCATGCAAACCCTTTTCTTTGTGCCCACTTTCCTCCTAATGTAAAAAACAACGGAAACTGTGCAATGCGAATCATGCAGTAGATGGTCATTACCACCAAAGATCCAGTATAAGCATACAAATAAACATTGACAAACACAGCAGACAAAGTATTGGCCATTGCCCACAAGCTTGTGATGACAATCATCAAAAATTCATTTCGATTCATTTTTCTTCCCCCAAAGAAACAAATCTTTACAGCATGCGAAAGTATATCATACCCACTGTTGCCATTCAATACCTATCCAAAAGAAAAAGGCTCTTTTCCAAGAACCTTTTTCAATCATTTTCACTTATTTGATTGCTTCGCGAACATGACCCTTTGCAGCTTCCAGTTTCTTTTCAGCTGTTTCAATGTCAGTTCCCAGAAGAATCTTAGTCACAGCCAGTTTAACACGACCGTTTGCTGCAATACGAGCTTCACTTGCTTCTTCACGAGTGCATCCTGTTGCTGCCATGATGATATTTTCTGCACGAGTAATCAGCTTTTCATTTGTCTGCTGAACATCAACCATCAGATTCTGGTAAACTTTACCAGTGCGAATCATAGAAGCTGTAGAAATCATATTGCAGATCATCTTCTGAGCTGTACCTGATTTCAGACGTGTAGATCCAGTAACAACTTCTGGACCATTGACAGGTTCGATTGCCAGCTGAGCAGCTGCACCTACTTTAGAACCCTTGTTGCATGCAACTGCAACAGTTTTGCATCCCAGTTCATTTGCGTATTCCAGACCACCGATAACATAAGGTGTACGGCCAGAAGCAGCCAAGCCGATAACCACGTCATCAGCACAGCAGTTAATATCTTTCAAATCTTGAACACCCAGTTCTTTCTTATCTTCTGCACCTTCAACAGCCTTGATGAATGCACCAGCACCGCCTGCAATCAAGCCAACAACAGTTTCAGGAGAAACACCATAAGTAGGAGGACATTCAACTGCATCCAAAAGACCCAAACGTCCGCTTGTACCAGCACCCATGTAAATAATGCGAGCACCCTTTGCCAAAGCTTCTGAGCACCATTCAACACACTGTGCAACTTCAGGAAGTACTTCTTTAACACCGGCAACCACATTGTTGTCTTCTTCGTTCATGATTGTAACGATTTCAAGTGGTGACATAGTGTCAATATTCATTGTTTTTGGATTTCTAGTTTCAGTAACCAGTTTAGTAAGATCGATAGTAGCCATAAATAAGTTCCCTCTCTTTTCTTGAAGACATTATATCATGAATCTGTTTTTTTTATATAAAATTTTGTATAATTGAACCAAGGAAGTGATAACAATGAAATTCAATGCAACACAAATCTGTATTAACGCTCCATGGCCAATTAAGCCAGCAGGCTTTTCCCTCCAAAAAGACCAACTTGATACATACCATGATGATGTTCATGCAAGAATCTTTGGTTTTGAAGACGAAACTAAAAAAATCTTTTTGATTTCATGCGACAATCTCGGGCTCCCACAGCTGGTACACGACAGTGTAACTGCTGAGCTGAACAAAAACTCTGAAAAACCTGTTTTTGTTGCGATTAGCGCAACACACACTCACTTTGCCCCATCTCCAAGAGATGATCGCTATCCTGAATTCTTGATTCCATTGTTGGTTGATGCCTGCAAAAATCTGGAATTACAGGAAGGAAATTATGAAATTGGATATCAGTGCGTTCCATTTGAAGAAGTAGGAAAAAGCCGCATTTCACGACATGATGCTGAAGTACTGCTGCAGCCAATCTGGATTGTAAAAGATGGTGTCAAAGTCGGCTGTCTGATGACACATAACGTTCATCCAACTGTCATGCATGGAAGAACTCCTTTCTTCAGCGCAGAATATCCTGGCTATGTCATCAAGAAACTTCATGAAGCCCATCCAGAAACTGCATTCACATTTATGCAGGGTGCTGATGGTGATGTCAGCACACGCTTCACAAGAACATCACAGGATTATGAGGGTGTGATGGCTTTAGGAGACAAACTAATTGCCAAGATGGAAGAATTGTACAACACAGAACTGAAATTGACTCCGCTGACAACTCTTGGTTATGAATGTGAAAATTTACCTTTAGAACATACATTTGAAGAAATTGACATTTCCGTTTTGCCAGAAGGCATTACTGAAAGAGAAATTGAAACCATTTATCAGGGCGTAGAGGCTAGAAAGAATCTTGCACAGAAACTGGATACTTTGCCAACTGAAATCCTAATTTCTGTCGTTCGCCTTGGCAAATACAACATTGTTTATGCTCCAAATGAACTGTTCAGCTTCTATATCGGCGCTATGAATAAAGAACATTCTGTACTGGCAGCTTACTCTAATGGATATCGTCCTTATGTAACAGGCATTGGCGATGATTTCATTACCTACGAAACATTTACAGATACATTAACTGTTGAAACAAAACAAAGATACTTCAATCTCTTAAAAAAATTCGGACAATAATTTTCAATTCATCATCATAACCACCAGTAAAACTGGTAGTATCCACTCGCCCTGTAAGGGTATGCTGTTGCGTAGTCTTTCGACCACTGAGGACTGACAGCCGCAACGCGTTTACTTGCTGCCCCTGAAAAGGGGCTTTTTCATCGCACTATTTCACCGTTTAACCCGTAAACGGATCGATAAATTCCTTCATACAGCCTTTCACAAGACTGCACTAGTTTAGATTTTCTGCCTTGCATTGAAACTCAGCAGAGCAGGACTTTCACCTGCGTGACACCTTTCATTTCTAGAAGTTCTGATTTCGTTTTTACCTTAGTATCGTAAATCACTTCATCCATATGAAAGAAAATCCAATTGCCCTGTACGCAACTGGATTATAGCGACTGCCTGTCGCACAAAAAGCATCCATCATAATGATGAATGCTAGACTATTGACAATACGATAATCTAAGCAGAGCAGTTTGGCTCTGCTTTCTTAATCTGGTGAACAGCACGATCTCTTTCCACAAGATTTCGCATGAGGACATCCAATGCATTTTGTACCGTTCTTTTTTTCTTTGATAATGTATGCAATTGCTAGAATTAGAATGAAAGCAATCACAAGTACAGCAAGAATCTCCTTAATGTTCATAACAGTCCTTTCTACATTATTTCAGTGAATAATCTTTTACAAGAGACTTATTTGTCTTTTGAATCAGATAGATAACATAACCAGCAATTGCAGCAACAACAATCAGTCCTAAAACAAAGCCATCACCCAATGTACCAGTAGCCATCAGTGTTCCTGCCTGATAGATAACAAATGCAATGGTGTATCCTGTCGCAAACTGAAGAGCAACTCCACCCCAGAACCATTTACGGTCATTGATTTCTGAATTCATTGCACCCAGTGCTGCAAAGCATGGAGGTGTAAACAGATTGAACATCAAATAAGCCAAAGCTGCAGCTTTTGTCAGTCCCATGGCAATGGCAACCTCATTTGCACCAGAGGTCAGAATCAGTTCATCAACATCAATGAAGTTTGTCAAAGAGTAACAGACTGCCAGTGTACCCACAACATTTTCTTTAGCAATAAAGCCAGTGATTGCTGCTGCAGCCAGCTGCCATGCCCCAAAGCCAAGCGGAATCAGAAGGATACCGAATGGATGGGCAATTGTTGCCAGAATTGAAGATGCTTCCATGCCTTCTTCCACTAGAGAGAAACTCCATGTAAATGACTGCATGATCTGAACCACAGTATTGCAGACAAGAATAATAGTGCCAGCTTTGACAATGTAGGCTTTACCGCGTGAAATCATGGAAATACATGCACGCTTCAAACTAGGAAGCTTGTATTCTGGAAGTTCCATAATAAAGAATGATTTGCGGTATTTATGACCTGTAATTTTATTAACCAGCAGTGCACCAAAGAAAATCAATGCCATACCGACAAAATACATCAGCGGACCAACCCATGCAGATCCCTGGAAGAATACCCCTACAAACAGAGCAATGACTGGAAGCTTTGCACCACAAGGCATAAATGGTGTCAGCATTGCAGTTGCACGGCGTTCTCTTTCATTGCGGATTGTTCTACATGCCATAATACCAGGAATTGCGCATCCTGTTCCAATGACCATTGGAATCACAGATTTCCCCGATAGTCCAACACGCTTGAAAATTGGATCCAAAACAACAGTAGCACGAGCCATATAGCCACAGTCTTCCAACAAAGCAATCAGGAAGTACATGACCATAACCAGAGGAAGGAAACCAACAACAGCCCCTACTCCACCAATGATACCATCTACCAGAAGTGCATACAGGAATGGATTGATATCTGCCAGCATTTCACCAACAGCTCCCTGGAACGCTTCAATCCAGCCAACCAGCAAATCTGCAAGCCATACGCCTATACTGTTTTCATGCTGAGAAATCATAAATACGCCATAAATTACAACCGCAAAAATGAAAAGACCAATAATAGGATTTGTGATGATTTCATCCAGTTTGTCCTGCCATGTCGTATCTTTTGTCAGCACTTTCCGTATTTCCACTTCTTTTACAATTTGATTGACGAATTCAAATCGCTTTCTATCAGCAGCTTCTACAGCTGTTTTGTTTGTCAAATCAACCTGTTCATTCTTAAATGGTGCTGACTGTTTTTTACCATTTAGTGAAACCGCTTTTTCAACAACTTCTTTTAATCCATTGCTTGAAGCATTTTCCGCAACAGTAGGAATGACTGGACAGCCCAGTTTCTTGGAAAGCAGTTCAATATCAATTTTATTTTCCTTTTTTTCTGTGATATCACTCTTGTTCAGTGCAACAACCACTGGAATACCCAGTTCAAGAAGCTGAGTTGTAAAAAACAGACTTCTGCTTAAATTGGTTGAATCAACAATATTAATGATTGCATCAGGACGCTCATTTTTTACATAACCGCTTGTGATGCTTTCTTCAGAAGTAAAAGGAGACATCGAATACGCTCCTGGCAAATCTACGGCAATCAGTTCTTCATTCCCGTTATAATAGTTTTTCTTAATCTTAAATTCTTTCTTTTCAACTGTTACTCCGGCCCAGTTTCCAACACGTTCATTTCTTCCTGTAATTGCGTTGTACAACGTTGTCTTTCCACTGTTCGGATTCCCTGCTAATGCAATTCTCATGTTATCCTCCTTATATGTTAGATTAAACTAACTTTAGTCGCTAAGAAAAATGGTGTCTACCACCACTTTAGACGATAATCGCTTCTGCTAGCTGATAATCAATGTTGTAACGTCCATCTTTAATTGATACAACACATCCGCTTTTTCGATGTGAAATCACTGTAATCGGCTCTCCACTGTAACATCCCAATGAAAAAAGAAATCCATCTAATTCCTCATCGCTTGTCTGAATCTTTTCAATGATATATTCCTGTCCAACGTTTGCCTCTTTTAAAGTCATTCCCTTTCTCCTTTGTCTATCAGCTAACAAATAGTTATCCTCAACTAACTATCAATAAGTTAACACAATCTAACATAATTGTCAATCGATTTTCCTGTTTTTCCATATAAAAAAGAGCATATCAATTGAAGTTTTAAAGATGAACTGATATAGTATTTGCCATTTTTCCGGACTATGCAATAGCATTGAAACCATTAAGGAACACAGGTAGTGACAAAGTGAACTACTCGGCAACAAGTTACCGAGCTTCTTGCTTCACTCACCACCGCTTGATGATATCTAAAGATATCGCCAAGTCTTACACAGTGTCCACAAGCGTTAGGTTCGGGCTATTCCATCCCTACCATAATATGTTTATC
>JAFQKG010000208.1 GCA_017397025.1 Erysipelotrichaceae bacterium
CCTGATAGATATATGGAAATTCACCCTCTGTTCCCTGCACTTTATGCAATGAATAATTTGATTCAGGTTCATATCCTAATACAGTTTCAATATGACCTGTTGCCATCGTTTTTGCATATTCATAGACATCATCATTTAAAGCTTTCGAAATAGGAGTTTCAGGATCACTAAGGAAAAAGACTGGTAAAGCGATGCAGATTAACAATGCAACAACCAGCACCCAAAATGCAGGTTTCTTGTAGTTTAAAACAGACTTTACACGTTGTTTTACGCTCACTTCTCCAAATGCCAAAGGACAAGCTAGAATCATGTTTCTAGGGACACTGCAGGATAAGAGTGTTCTTGAATATTCTATTTTATTGTCATCCCCTAATGTCTTAATGACCTTTTCATCACAAGCTAGTTCAATATCACTGCACAATAGGATATAGGCAGCCCAAATCACAGGATTAAACCAGTAAACTGACAACAAACTATATCCTAACGGTTTCCAAAAATGATCAAAACGTTTTAAATGAGCTTTTTCGTGAGCCAGAACATATTTTATTTCAGTTTCACTTAAATAAGATGGAACATAGATTCTAGGATTCAATACACCAAGAATAAACGGAGAAGATAAATCGTCGCAAATCCAGATATTTTCTTCTTTGTTGATTGAAATCTGTACCTGACGAACAATTTTCTGATAACTGTATGCTGCATACCCTGCCATCATCAATATCCCACAAATCCAGCACCAAGGAAGTATCTCAAGCCACTGGATTTCATTTTGAACAGGAACATTCTGCTCAACTGAAGGGTTAGAAACATTTGAATTTGTATCTTGATTAGGAATCACAATCTGTGTTTCATTTCCGGAACCATTTAATGGTAATTGAATATTCACTGATGGATTAGGTGTCACTTCAATAATTTCATCAGGAATCACTTGTGTCGATGGAATTAAACTGAGTGCACTTTCAAAAGAGAAAGGTACAATCAGACGAATTGCCACAAACAGCCACAAGAAACAAATCATGGATTTAGGTGCTTTTTTGAACACCAAACGTATCAGTGCAATGACCAAAACAAGCCATGATGCAGTAATACTCATATTGACGATTTGTATAAACAGCTCTTTCATTTCTGATCAGCTCCTTCTATCATCTCTAAAATTTCCTGAATTTCTTTCTTAGATAATGTCTTGCGTTTTGTAAAAGCTGCAATAAATGCAGGTAAAGAACCTTCAAACGCATCTTCTACAAACTTTTCAGAGCGAAGTGAGTCATATTCTTCTCTGGAAATCAAAGATGTGACAGTTCCATTATCATTCACAAAGAAACCTCGTTCACACAGTTTCTTTAATACGGTATATGTTGTCGACTTTTTCCACTGGAGCTGCTTCTCACATAGCTTTACCAGCTCGCCAGAAGACAACGGTTCATTGTCCCACACAATCTGAGCAAACTGTGATTCTACAACTCCTAATTTCATTTCTTCCATACAACACCTCCAGGTCTATAATCTATCGACCTACTTTCAGTCTATCATTGATAGACCTGCATGTCAATTCACATGAAAAAATTAATGAAGCACATTGTAGTTAAAAATTTTTTATTTTTCAGCCTATTATTTTAATCACTCTAAGATTTTACTTCTAATTTCTATTTCATCACTTCCATAATACGCATAGTAATTTTCATCAAAAACACTCGCTATGCGCAAAGTTTCTTTTCTTCCAATTACTCAAAATATACAACAGTATCTTCCACTGTATCATTAAGCACGTCTGATTTAGAATATAAAAAGTGATTCAGATTAGGGTATCCAATTTTTCTTGGGGGCTGATCTTTTGGGGTCAACTCTTGGGGTCCTCGCTGTACCCAAACCAAAGGACGAAATACACAGTTATCGTTTACGTGAATCCAGCACAAACAAAAGAAGCAAAAATTACAAAAAATAGAAAATTTGAGTAATAATTATGCGATCCTGAACATGACAAAAGGAGTTCTCATTCACTACTACTCATAGTGTTGAAAACTCCTTATTTTCATCTTTTGGGGTCTCTACTTTTTATAGACCCTAAAACTGCCTCCAAAACTTCTGGACAAAACCCCTAGAAAATTTGGTTACCCCATTCCATCTTCAAATTTTGTAATTATTTGTAAAATTCCATTGGATAAGTCAAATATGAATGTGGCTCCAGCTGATCACATGTTACATATCCTGCAGGAGCTTTCACTAGTGATGGAATACGATTAACGATAGTTGCGCAAGTATGTTCTACAGTTGCAGGCTTAACAACATGGAACTCAGTATTAGGTTCCCCTGTCAGCCACCAGTCACACATATCACCATCTTCAGGTCCATATACCTTGCCAATAGTTTCTTCTTCAATAGTAATGCCCTGCATCGTTTCAATCGTAACTACAGCAGACATGCCAATGCAGTTTCCAGCTTTGATTGTCTTTCCTAAAGTATCTGAATAGATATCTTCTTCAATCACATATGGCTTATGCTCTTGAGTAATGCTCTTGATTGTAAGACCTAGTTTATTACAAAGTGCTTCACTTGCATTCCATGCATAAGAAGGCTCAAAAGTTTCAGGATGTGCAATCTTTTCTTCAAATTCCTCTGGAGTTAAATCACATCCATGAGCTTCAGCCAGCGCTAAACCATAATCTTCTACATTATAGCTATATGCTCCTTTGATTTTTGTAAGTTTATGACATCCGCTTGCAATCATAGCCACAGAATTAATCCAGAAAATATCCTGCATACCTGATCCAGTAATTGTGCAATTGTTTTTCTTTGCTAGCGCATCCAAACGATTGATTTGAGCTGCAGCTGTTGTCCATGGATAAATAGCTTCTTCACAAGTTGTAATCACATTGATACCTCGAGAAACACATTTTTCAACATGTTCATAAATATCACCAATAAAGCTAAACAAAGTCACGATAGCAACATCTGCATCACATTCATCTAAAACTTTATCTGCATCATTTGAAATAACAATTCCTGTCTTAACACCAAGTTCAGCAAAATCGCCAACATCCATACCAACAACTGCAGGATTCACATCAATTGCTCCAACAATTTGTGCTCCATGCTCATACAGATAACGCAATGTATACTTTGACATCTTTCCGCATCCGTACTGTACTACTTTGATTTTTTCCATTGTTTTCCTCCTCATCTCATTGAGATTTCTTGTGTTTTCATTGTAAAGTCTCATCTCGCAAGAGAGTCAAGTGTTTTGTGAAAAAATTATTTTTTGAAACCGATAGGAACTTGAATTTTTAAATACATATTTCTTTGCGTACTGTCAAATACATTAAACTCAGTCATAATTTCACAAATATAATCTCCTGTAATCTGATAATCATGCTGAAGGCAAAACTCCCTTAATTCATGCGCACAGCGGATTTCATCATCATAATGATCCAAATAGTAGCATGCAAACATGCTGCTTTCAATCACCCGATCAATCTCACAGGTGTGTGAATCATTGCTGTTTGTAAATATAAAAATATCTTTTGCCTTTAAAATTCCTTTCTGAAAGTCTTCCTTACTAATTGAAGTACCAATATTAAACGTATGGATATGTTCAAAATGATGCGCAATCAATTCTTTTCTTAAATCAGACAAAGTTTTTTCATAATCCCGAATATCGCTATCATAAAAATTATTTGTACAATTTATCCCCCAAATGGTCCTCCGGTCAATAAATTCTAATACAATAGTCCCCTTTGCAGGTGCTTTTCGATAACGCTCAATTGACAATATTGCTCGTTCAATTGCATCTTTTCGAAGCATTAATTCATTAAGCTGGTAGTGGATATGCTCATGCTTTTGAACTAAAATATTCTCAATAAGAGTAACATCCTCTTTTTCAAATACTTCAGCAATTTCAGAAAGACTCATACCAAGCTCTTTCATATAAGCAATCAAATCAAGCCTTGCATTCTGATGTACGTCATAATAACGATACCCTGTATCTGGATCTACATAGCAAGGATGCAAAAGTCCCCTCTCATCATATAAGCGAAGAGTAGGTATTGTAACATGATTCATGGAAGCCATTTTCCCAATTGGGATACAGTTCTCCTTCATAAGCCCTCCTGAACTCTCATGTAGCTTGAGAGTTTGTTAAATATTTCACAATATAATTATAGCACAATTCTTCTCTTTTTCCCATGAAATAGAAAAAACGTGCAATGCACGTTCGAAATCTATCTACAGATTAACCTGAACCACGATTTGTTTATTGTCTATCCATAGCTTCTATTCTTTCATATCCTCGATCATCTTTCTGAGTTCATTCAGGTCCTCTTTCTTCAATGAACCTGAATCAACCAATGAACTAAACAAACTCTTTACAGAATGACGGTGAACAAGCTGATAAAAATCAGCAGTTTCCACTTTCTGGTAATCAGCCTGTGAAATCAAGGGATGATACAGCTTAAACTTTCCTTGTTTTTCAATAAAAATGGCTTCCTTATCAGCTAAACGAGCCAGTAATGCCTGAATTGTTGACATGGACCATTCTTTATTTTCAATTTTCTCTGCAATCTCACCTGTACGCATAGGATTGCCCTCTGCCCACAGTACATTCATTACAGTTAATTCTGCATCTGATAATTTCTTCATATCTTTACCTTTTTTATTCTTCAGAACAATTTACAACCAGGGAATATGGCCATGTATCTACAATTGAAGGATCTTCTTTTATTCTTTCTAATCCTTTTCCTGAACTCCAATATTCAACAAAATCCTGATAAACATAATCGATTAATTTCTCCATGACATCATCGTTGACTTTATAAAACTCAGCTTCTCTTTTTCCGTATTCAGGACCAGATGATGCACGCATTGTCCCATCATCATAAAACCATAGACTTTCAACATATCCATCATCAGTATTTACATTAACTTTAGCAGATATGTTAATCTCTGGATTTATTTGAAAATCATTGATTTTAACTACGTTCATTTTCTTAAGAGAATCAATCAATTCATTGTATCGTTGATACTTTGACACGGCTGTCTCACAAAAATGCATTCCTTCTCTTGAATACATGTATGCTGTTGAACCATATGCTCTTGCATGATCCAGAACTTGAATCCCATCTTCATTTTCTATATATTCTTTTTCCTCAAAAATCGTTGCTGAAATAGATCCTCCTCTTGATTCCACATGTTCAACTATTTCCATTAACAATATTTTTTCTTGATTGTCCGCAACTTCTGGTGCACATCCCACTAAATTTGATCCAACAACAATCAACACACATAGAACGCTCATGAACAAAACACCTGTTTTCTTGATTTTATCCATGCGAATCATTTTAAAGCGCTCCACCATCTGATGTTCTCCATCCAACAATCCACTAGCGAATCTCAATTTCTGCTCATTCATTGCTTCTGCTGCATCATACAAAGTCATCATGTATTCGATGCGTTCAGATTTGGTTTTATCTTTCAAAACAGCTTCATCACAATATAATTCACGATCTGCTTCCCATTGTTTATCAATATAGTAGACCAGAGGATTGAACCAGTGAATTGATTTAACAAGAGCTGCAATCCACATCATCAGCCCATCATAATGCTGACAATGCATCAGTTCATGATTTAAAACCCAATTATCATTCTTGAATTGTTCAGTCAAATAGATTGAACTTTTGATTATACCAAATGATAAAGGCTCTGGAAGCGCTGATGATAGATAAACTTTAAACCCACCAACTGTCTTCTCATAAACAGAATTTCTTTTCAGCCATTTAGAGATGGAACAATATGCAAGTACCTGCTTCACCAGCATAAATACTGCACCTGCAATCCACACCCAAGTAACAGCATCCTGCCATGAAATTGAGAAGTTCGCTGAAGGCATAACAGTTTCTTCAACTTTGATTGTTTGATCCAGTTGAATTGTGTTGTTGAATTCAGGCGTTTCAATTGCTGGAAGGTCAACTTCTGTTATAATCTGGTCCATATTGAGTTCAAGGTTCACCTTTGAGACAGGCAGATCAATTTCTACGGGAATCAGCAATCTCAGTGCAACAAATAGCCAGATCATACACATCACACGAGCGCTGTACTTCTTGTTGATGTGTTTTCTCATCAAAGCCAAGACAAGAATTGCAGCACTCATGGATAAAGAAACAGATAATACATCCAGAATCATCACGTTCACCCCGAATCTCTACGTTTGTCAAGATTATAATACACACCATCTCTACATTTGTCAATTAAAATGTAAAACAAATTTCTTTAACCCCTCGTCTCCAATGAACAGGATGAATCTTACTCCTCTTCGTCATAGCATTACCGCTACCTCCAGACACTTTGTCTCCAGATGACTTCATCATTTCATCTTCTTTCATCCACACATAATCCAACTGTGCATTCTGCACAAGCTCTCGTATTAATCATGACTTCCAAAGACCATATTTTGCGAATCATCTTTTTCTAATAAATCATTTCATCGAGAGCTTACACTTACATCCATTCTTTTTGTTATCTTCTAGTTTAATCTATGTTGCTTTTACCCTATCATTTTCTTTACTTGGATAGATTTAAACATCTCAAAACCTTATACAACGCATAAAACTCTTATTTTTATACGTGGATTTACATACTAGTGTAAATTCACCATTTTTCCACGTTTTATTTTTGCTATAGTTATGCTATTTCTTATCGAACACAAAGGAAATAAAGGATGCCTCATCATAAAATAAAGCATCCTTCAAGTTCAATATTTTGATAGTACAATCACTTTTATTATTATTCCTGTTATACCCAATCAGCAAAAAACAATGTGGGTATAATGGGTATAACAAATCACTAAAGATAGGCAAATTGTACGATTTTTTTACCATGCGAGCGTCTGTTTCAATCAATTGTTGTGTTTACACAGTCGCAGCAGTTCAAGAGTGGCACCATAGTTAATACATGAAGGTTTATATTTTCGATTTGAGTATGTACATTCTTCAAACATATCAAAAAGATGATCAAAACAAGACTCATCAATCGTATTATCAACCTTGAACCAAACATTTGATGTATATTCTGTTTTCTTAATGACATGTGTACTCATTGTTTTCCTCCTTGTCTGTGTTTAAGTCAATCAACTGTAGAAATAATGCGGGGACGGTCCATCTATGCTGATCTGTTGATTTCCTTTATCTCAACAAAGCCAGCACCAAACAAAAGCCCCTAGATTTTACCTTTGATAACTTTCATTTACATCGTTTGTATACCATGACGATTATTCTTGAAATTTTATGGACACGATGTCCACAAAAAAAGCCTGTGGTCAAAATGACCACAGACTTCACACATCATTTATCGTTTTCACTTTTTTGATTGGACTAAAATGAGAAATCAATTCTTTATTTTTCTTATCTTTAAAATACTTGAATCCAAAGACTGAGAAGATGCATGCTCCAATCAAGTTCACAATTAAATCCTGCATCGTATCTATCAAACCAATATCCAAATATCCTGTATTTGATAGTAGTTCTCCATTCACTGTCACTTCCTGAATGTTCTCAACAACTTTCATCTTCCCCTCAGCATTTAATGACACACTTCGGATCGTATGAATAAGCATATCCTTTTGAGAATCAACACCTAAAAATTGATCCAATGAGTATTCTAGTATTTCCCACAGCGCGCCGATGGTCATCGAAAAACAAAATGAAACAAGAACTAGAAATAAAGGGGATAATTCAAATTGGAGCTTCTCATTTTCATTTAATAAATTGACCATCGAAAAGCCAATGGCTGCAGAAAGAAAACCATTGATCGTGTGTAAAATTGTATCCCAGTAAGGAAATGTCAGATAATACTTACCGATTTCACCTAGTATTTCCGCCGAAAAGATAAAGAGATAAAGAATAATTTCTAATGTTTGTGGAATATCAATTTTAAATTGAACCTGAACCAGACAAGGAACAATCAGTAAAGCTAATGTAAGAATACAGAAAAATACATTTTCATAGTTTTTGTTAAAAAACTGATGCAGTGCAATGCAAATTACAGTAATTCTTAATAAGGAATAAACTAAGAAAGAAATACGATTCTCTTTAAGTTCTTGGTCGACTGCTTTTCTCAGTCTTTGGAAATAGGAACGCTTCATTGTTTCTTCTTTGTATGCATGTTTATCAATGAAGCGATATCCAGCAATGCTTCGCCTAAAAAGGCACAGCCTGTCAACATCCATAAGAATTGTGTAGATTCAAACGGATAAAACAGAATCAAAAGTGCACAAACGATTGAAATCAGTGCATTAAGTCCAATCAATCCCCATTTCTTTGATTTCAAACGAATTGCATCTAAAGTTCTTTGTATTTTTTCAACACCTGAAATCACTAATATGACACCATATAACATCGTTAATACTGGAAATGTTCTGATAAACCAATCCGTTTTGAATACACAAAGTATTCCTAACAGAATTAATAAGATTCCCTTTGCGGCAGTATTTTGTTTAGAGGCTTGGTCAGGTTCATCCATAAAATAATGAATGACTTGTCGTACACCTTCAACTAAAAGAACCGTGCCTATGCAAATCAGAATGACCGAGGTTAATTCTATAGGATTGACAAGCAGCATCAACCCCACGACCAATTCCACAACAATCATCACGATGATATCAAACATCTTCTTTTTCTCAATCATATTTATTGCCTTGAAACAAGAAAAGAATGTATCTTTTCTGCTTCGACAACTCCTTTCTGATAAAGGGCTTCTAGCTTGACTGGATCTTTATCCAGTGTTGATAACCCATCAATTGTATCGGGTGCTAAAATTAGCACTCGATTTTCTTTTTCTAATTGTAATGCTTCTTTTAATTGTGCATTATAGAGTGAACATCGATTTCGAATCAGGTTTGCTACCTGGGGATTCTTTCGCTCTAATAATCTTGCAGTTTTAAGATCACCCTTAGAAGTTCTGAACTCATTTTTAGGTCGAGTCAGAATAATGATGACTTTATCGCAGCCATCCGCAAACGCCTTTTTAAATGGAATTGGATCACTTAATCCTCCATCATAATATTTCTTTCCTCTTAAAAAATAGGGTTTGCAGATGACTGGGATACAACAAGATGCTTTTAACACATCATAATTGTCCTGCGCAAAGTCGCTCTTATCAAAATATTCAGCTTTCCCTGTTTCAGCATTCGTTGATACAACAACCAGCTGTGCAGGATTATTTTGAAACGCATCATAATCCACCGGATTTTCCCCATCTGAATTACTCAACGCAGAATAGATATAATCCAAATCAAGAAATACACCTTTTCTAATCCAGTTTTTAATTCCCATGTATTCGCTTCGCATGGAATATTCTAAATAGAATTGTTTATTTCTTCCTCTTTGCTTAGAAAGATAAGAAACTCCATTAGCACTTCCTGCAGAAACACCAATCACATATGAAAATTCAATCTGATGATCGATGCAGTAATCAAATACACCTGCTCCAAAACTTCCTCGATTCCCTCCGCCAACATCAACAATTCCTACTTTCATGGGTTCAGTCCTTTCTTCTCTTTATAAAGAGAGCCTTCTTTCACCAGCAGAACCACACCAGTGACAATTGGTACACCAAAAAACATGCCCATCGGTCCTGCAAAACTACCTCCCAAGGTTACTCCAACAAAAACCCAGATTGGAGAAATACTGATTCTGGCACCCACCACTTTTGGATAGACGATATTTCCTTCGATTTGCTGAAGAATCAAAAGAAAAATGATAAACTCAAGAGCTTTGATTGGATCCACTGCAGAAATCATAATGCTTCCTATGATCATACCAACAACAGCACCTAAGTACGGTATCAATGCCGTTACACCAATTAAAGCACCAATCGTCGGAGCATAAGGAATTTTCAAAACTGCCATTCCAATCGCACATAAACCTCCTAGAATGACTGCTTCTGTACACTGGCCAATCAAAAACTGATTGAAGGATGTAAAAAATATACTTGATGTTCTAAAAATCACCTGATTCACTTTCTCTGGAATCCATATGTTCATAAGACGTATCAGCTGAGCAGTATACACTTCTTTTTTTGACAGCAGATAGATTGCGAATACGAACCCAACAAAAAATGTAACAAGATGTTCTGTAAAAGACTTCATTACATCAACTGCAGCATTTATGAAATCTCTTCCTTCTAACTGCAGCCAGTTTTCAAGCGAAGCTTTCAGATTCACCCAATCTAAATCAAATTCTTTAGACAATTCTGCCCACCAGATCGACTCATTTCCCGTTTGGTCCATCAAAGCCAGCTGATCGACAAAATCCAGCACAATATCACTCAGCATTCTTAATGCATCAACAAACTCTGGGATGACCAGCACCAGCAAAAGAACTACGGCACCCAATGTCAAAATTAACGATAAGATGATAGAACATTCTCGTCTTCTCTTTTTTATTGGAAGATATGATTCAATTTTCTGCATTGGTACATTCAACATGACCGCAATCAAACAGCCAATCCAAAGAAATTTTGTTTTCTCTATCATCCACGTAATGCATCCAGCAATTTCATTCAGATGGCTTAAGCCCAGATAAATCAGTAAACTGCATAAGATGATGCGCATGACCCACTTTGAGATCTTCCTCATCATCTTCTCATCCATCATGTTTTACTCCTTTTCAGAACGAGACTGTTTCCAAAGATAGTCTGCAGTTTCTTTCCACTGATTTGAATACTTTGTACATTTTGCGCAGAGATGTTCAACACTTTCTGGTGACATCAAATCTGTCGACTTAGCCCCTGTTTCATTTACCATTTTCATTAAGCACTCTGGATTTTCCAGCATTGGACAAGGCATCAAATGATTGCAGTTGAATGGCTGATTTTCTTTATAAGCCATAAACAGAGGTGCTTTTAGTGCATCCAGAAGTGTTGCATCATGAATGTTTGTATCTGAATAATGAATGAACACACAAGGTTCTACATCACCATTGGCATTGATATGAAGATAATTTCTTCCTCCTGCAATGCATCCGCCTACATATTCTCCATCATTCTGGAAATCAATTGTAAAGAGCGGCTTTCTTGTTCGATAATCTCGAATTCGATAGTACATCTGTTCACGCTGTTCTGCGGTAGGCAAAAGATCTGTCACTGCACCATTTCCTACTGGCATATAGTGGAAGAACCAGGCAAATTTAGCTCCTAATCCAATCAGATGATCAATAAATTCTTCTGAACTTAGAGAGTCTAAATTCTTGCTTGTGTAGCAGCACGAAACCCCAAATGGAAGCTTCTTGCGTTTCATCAGTTCCATCGCACCCACTGCAGCACGATAGATCCCATTGCCTCGTCTGAAATCTGTTGCTTCTTCAAAACCTTCGATACTGATGGCTGGCACAAAGTTTTTCACTCTGAGCATTTCATCCGTAAACTTTTCATCAATCAGGGTTGCATTGGTAAATGCCAGGAAAACACAATCTGAATGCTTTTCACACAGACGAATCAAGTCATGCTTTCGTACCATTGGTTCTCCACCTGTATAAATATACATGTAAGTTCCCAATTCTTTCCCCTGTTCAATGATGCTGTCAATCGTTTCATAGCTCAAATGAAGATGTCCGCCATATTCCGCAGCCCAGCACCCTGTACATTTCAGATTGCAGGCAGTAGTTGGATCCAAAAGGATTGCCCATGGAACATTGCAGTTATGTTCTTCTTTCACTTGATCTCGTTTTTTTGCACTTAACACATTTGTGTTAATAATAAAATTCTCAAACAGTGTTTTTCTAACATCTGCATCAATATCATTGAATAAACTAATCACCAATTTAGTCCAGTTATTGTTTTTGTCATTTAATACAGTCTTAGCAGCTGACAGCATTGGGGCAATTGCACCATCTTTATCTGCAGCTTCCAACCATTCAATGATTTTTCCAATATTATTTTCTGGATCTTTTTCAATATACTGAAGTGCAGTTTTAATCCCTAAGGACATTGCTTTCTCTTTAATTGTCGCCATTTTCTTCACCTTCTATTTCTAATTTTTTGATACATTGAATCGCCAGACACTGCATCCCCACATGGACTGCAATCACTGAATTGAATTCGGCTATTTTAATGTTTTCTTTCAGCACATCATGATTTATCAGTGCCTCTTTCAGCTCATCTGCACCTTCTTGATAATCCGAATGCAAAACAATGAATTCGTACTGACCATCTTTTGTAAATTGAATTGCTTCTTCAACAAGCAACTTTATTGCTTTTCTTTCAGTACGTACTTTTGTTAAAACATCAATCTTTCCTTCTGTTGTAGGCCCCATAATTAGCAGAGGAACGATTTTCAGCATGTTCGCCATCGATGCAGCCAATGGAGTTAATCTTCCTCCACGCTTAAGGTGATTGATATCTTTCGCTAAAACAAATGAACAAGACTTTTCAATCTGATGTTGAATCTTATCCACAATTTCTTCTGCTTCAAATCCTTGTTCAACCATCTTCATGGCTTCATGTATAGC
The DNA here is from genome assembly GCA_017397025.1 of Erysipelotrichaceae bacterium. Lineage (GTDB taxonomy): Bacteria > Bacillota_I > Bacilli_A > Erysipelotrichales > Erysipelotrichaceae > RGIG1896. Next base: position 12,492 of record JAFQKG010000208.1, read on the forward strand.
AATATTTTGAATCTGACATGTCGTGTATGTATCCACAAACAACACCGGAAGATTGATTTCTTCAGCCGCTGAACGGATGGAATCCGCTGTCGATGAGATACCTGGTGTCAATGGAATACAAATGACTTTATCATAATTCAATGCTTTGATTTCCATCAATGTATTATGAATCGTCCCATACGAAGGCATGGATGTTTTCAATTCGATTTCTTTGTTGATTTTTCTGTAAATCTGATCCGTCTTAATATCCACTAAATCTGAATAGCTAGTTAATCCTTCTATAATTTGAAGCGGCAAGACCCAGATTCCCATTCTAGCTCCTTCAATTGGAGAAATAGAACTCCCTGTATCTGTAAGAATGGCTACTTTTTCAGTTCGATGATTCTTTCCCATGGAAATTCCTCTCTTCCAAAGTGACCATACGCAGCTGTCTGTTTATAAATAGGTCGACGCAGATCCAGCTCTTCAATCATATCTTTCACTTTAAAACTGAAGTTCTTAGCGATGATGCGAAGAATCTCTGACTTTTCAACCTTTTCTGTGCCAAAAGTTTCAATCCACAAAGAGACTGGATCTTCTTTTCCAATGGCATATGCCGTCTGAATCTCACAGCGATCTGCAAGCTGTGCTGCCACGATATTCTTAGCTACATAGCGGCAGTAATAAGCAGCTGTTCTATCCACTTTGGATGGATCTTTGCTGGAGAAACAACCTCCACCAATTCTTCCCATTCCCCCATAGGTATCACAAATGATTTTTCTACCTGTCGTTCCAGAGTCGCCAAAACTTCCTCCCAGCACAAAACTTCCACTTGGATTGATATAAATTTTTGTTTGTGCATCTATCAGTTCTTTTGGAATCACATGATGAATAACCTTTTCAATCAGCAGCTCTGACATTTTTGTATAATCTGCATACTTGACATGCTGAGTTGAAAGCACAATGGTATCAATACACTTTACTTTTCCATCTTCATATTCAACACTCACCTGCGTTTTTCCATCAGGTCGAAGATAATCTGTTTCTTTTTGAACTTCTGCAAGTCGTTTTGCCAATTGATTTGCATATTGAATTGGAGCAGGCATCAATTCTTTGGTCTCATTGCAGGCATATCCAAACATAATTCCCTGATCACCTGCACCAATTTCATTCTCTTTGACCACTGCGTGATTGATTTCTGATGACTGTTTTCCTACTTTGACTTGAACACGATATTCTTCATCATATCCTGTTTCTTTTAATACATTTTTTGCAATTGTTTCAAAATCCAGTTCTGCTGAAGTATTGCATTCTCCATAGACAAGAATCAATTCATCCTTGATGGTTGCTTCAACAGCCATTTTGGAATTGGGATCTTGTCTTAACGCTTCATCCAAAATAGAGTCTGCAATGCGATCACACACTTTATCTGGATGCCCTTCAGTTACACTTTCTGAAGTAAATACTATTTTTTCCATACCTAATCCCTCCATGAGCCCATTTTAATGAATCAGTTTCAGCCACTCCATGAACAAACCTATCTCGATGTATCTCAAAACTACATTCCCAGCAAAATGTTCAACAAAAAATACAGGATTTACTCCTGTATCTCTTTCAATTCATCAATCATACCTTTTGCCCCTTTTCCAAGAAGCTGAAGCAGCTGTTCATAAATCACTTCATAGTTAAGATTATCTTTTTTCAGTATCCAATTTTTTAGCACATAAACTATCATGTTGGCATGAATTGCCGTAAAATCCTTTGAACTCATGGATGACTTCTGAAAATCAACTTTCTCTACTTCAAGATAGTTCATCAAAATTTCTGCTAGAATATGAGAAAGCATCATCTCAAAACTGTTTTGTCCCTCTACCTGAAAACACTTTTTAAAAAACTCTTTCTGTGTCTGAAATACTTCCAATATTCTTTTTAATCTGATTCGGAAGTTGTCTTCTTCTATCGAACCGACCAACAGTGTATAGGTTAAGTATTCTAGAGCTTCATACTTATCATAGAAATGATTATAGAATGTTCCTCGTATGACACCTGCTTTTACTCCGATTTGTTTAATCGTGATTTTTTCAAATGGCATCTCTTCCATCAACAAGTACAAAGCTTGAGCCAGCATATCTTTCATGCTGATTCTTTTATACAATTCCATCCCATCACCCCATTTACAGCACAAGGGAAATCAATTCAATGTTTGCCACAACAAAATAAATAAGTGCACTTAAATATCCAAATGCTTTCTGATAATCTGCACCCAGATAATAACCAATACATGATGCGGACAACGAGCTTGACAAGTTCAATAAAAATGCAGCGAACAAAATATAGATAGGTGCTATCCCTATCCCAGTAAGACTTACTCCAATAAGCAGAAAATCAATTCCAGTGAGTATGGATTGTTTCAAAGTTGTTTTTAAATCCATTTCAGGTTTCAATCGTTCAATTATTTTTTCTTTGCGAAAAGTTCTGACGAAAATGATAGCACTGATGCATAAAAAAATCAGAATAGTTATCATTTCATGAAGCAATACCATCTTTTCATTTAAAATCAGCTTTCCAATCATTAAACCTAAAAAAGTCATCAGTACACTCACCACCGCAAAAATCAGGCTATGAGTAAAAAACGTTTTCACCTTTAATTGATTTGTTGTTGCTCCTTTTTCAAGCATATAAATGTCTGAATCACTTGATGCCGCCACCAGCAATAATATACATCGAAACATGGTTATCTCCTTTCAACACCATAGTAGAAAAAAAGAGCTTTCTATTCAATCAGCCTTCAATGAATTTGAACACTTCTATTCATTTGTCTTCTCATCTAACTGTTGATACTGCAGTTCCATGGAGATGAAAGCTAAGTATTTTAATCTTTTCATCTTCAATGAACGCGATTGAAAAACAATAATATCAACCGCTTCCCATAGCAAAACCCAGGCAACAATATTGATCATTTCTGACCATAACAAATGATTAAAATACGTATCTAAAAGAATTGAAATCCCTAACACCGCCATACCTGACAGCCCCAGTACTCCTGCAATAATACGATTTCGTTTCAACTCTCTTTCAGAGACAACATAGCGTTCAGTGTAATATTCTTTAATCGCTCTTTCATACAGAATCTTTTCAGTTTCATCAATACAGTTGCTTTCAATCATCAGCACATACTTCTCATTTGGTAAAAGAGAATGTGTACTGTCTTCTAAAAAATCAGCTACTGCATCACTAATGATGGGTGTTTCTGTTTTTGAGAACTCAGAAAGAAAATGACTGTCATCTTTCACCAGCATTGTAATCAGTACTCGACCTTTTTCATCTCGCTGAAATAGTTTTGTTGTCTTTAGCTGATTAATTTCTTTTCTTAGTTTTCGCTGTTTAAAATAATTGCTCATGCACTTACCTCAGTATTGTATTCAGCAATTCTTTTCTTTAATTTTTCTGCAAGATCATAGTAAAATTCACCCAATACACCTTCATAACCCAATCTCCATGGCTTGTTTTTGCCAAAGAAATGGAGAATCACGCTGTTCTGTTGAACCCATTCAACATCCATTTTCTTTTTATTGGATGAATTGTACATGAACATCACACGATCATTGATGTTATACAGAAGAGTATCGATCAGCTTTGTCTTATTACCGTACAAAGACGTCAAGATATCCTGATCAGGCAGCCATAGTCTTCCTCTATTTTCTTCCATAAAACATCGAATATCCTGCATACTAAATGAATCTCTTAACTCTCTCAGATTCATCATCAAGACACCAGTATTCACATAAGGCACCTCTTTTTCAGGTGGAATTCCTAGTCTGATTTGATTGAACTTTGTTAAAAGCTGCTGAGTATGCGTACATGCCATAAACCAGTTACCCTCAAAATCTGATTCATACAGTTCCTTCAGAGAATTGATCACAATCGTATCTGCATCCAAATACAGGATTCTATCTAACTCTTTTGGCAGCAGTAAAGGAGCAGCCAATCGATAATAGATTTGTTCAGGATATCTTTTACTAACTGGAAAGCCATCAAACAGCTCCTTAGGAACTTGTATGAAGTCCCAATCAATTTCGCTGAAAAAATCCACAATCGCTTTTTGATTATCCTCATCCAAATCTGAATGCAGCACAAAAGCATGAATATTTGAATATCCGCTATTTTCTAAAATGGAAAAAACACATGAAAATAGAATTGGAATACTTCTTTGATCAATTGAAAATAATAAATTCATTGCATTCCTCCATTTTTCTTCATTTTTCAATGATTCATTTTAATGATTGCTGCAGTATTTACTATCAACAAACCAAAAGAAATGTCGCTGAAGTCAACATTTGCCACCAAATGTAAATCATTAAATATATTCTATTTTTGATTTTTCAACTGAGTATGCATTCTTTTTTGCGCTGTTGAAAGCATCAGTTTAATGCGATTCAGCTGATTGACTTCACTTGCACCCGGATCATAATCAATGGCAACAATATTTGCCTCTGGATATTCTTTTCGTATTGATTTGATGACACCTTTGCCAACCACATGATTTGGCAAACATGCAAATGGCTGTATGCACACAATATTAGGAACATTATGTTTGATTAGTTCAATCATTTCTCCTGTTAAAAACCACCCTTCACCATACTGGTTGCCAATTGAAAGAAAAGGCTTTGTCTGTTCAGCAATCTTTTCAATATTCATAGATGGTTCAAATCGCTTGCTATGTTTTAACGCATCAACTGCAGGTTTTCGAATCCAGCGAATGAGCTTGATACCTAAATTTGAAATCACAGCTCCCGATTTCTTTTCACCCAGATATTCAGATTTATAGATATTGTTGTATAAACTATAATTCGCAAAATCCATCAAGTCAGGCACAACAGCTTCTGCCCCTTCTTTTTCAAGCACTTCAACAAGATGATTGTTCGCAAGTGGCATGTACTTAACTAATATTTCACCCACTATGCCTACACGAGGCTTTTTCAGTGTTTCATGAATTGGAAACTCATCAAATTCTTTCACAATCGTTCTGCACATTGCACGATAGTATTTATGACTCTGTTCCTGTTTTAATACTTCAATACAGCGATGACTTAAATCTTGATAAAGTCCATTTGCACTTCCTTCATAGTATTCATAAGGACGGACTCGATACAAACATTTCATCAGAAGATCACCATAAACAACCGCTTGCAATGCTTCAACAATCAACTTTTTAGGAAGTTTGAATCCTTCATTCTTCTCCATGCCATTTGCGTTGAATGAAATTACAGGAATAAAGGATAATCCCTCTTTTTCTAAAGCTCTTCGGATAAAGGAAACATAATTGCTAGCTCTGCAGCAACCTCCTGTCTGAGCCATAATCACTGCCAATTTACTGGTATCATATTTTCCAGAAAGAATCGCATCCATGATTTGTCCAACTACCGTCATTGATGGAAAACACGCATCATTGTTGACATATTTAAGTCCTGTATCAATCGCCTCACGATGATCATTATCTAAAACAACGATATTGAATCCATGTTTTCTAAATACTGGTTCTAACAGCTCAAAATGAATTGGACTCATCTGAGGAGCTAAAATCGTATAGTGATCATCAAACATTTGCTGAGTAAATTCAGTTCTTTGATATGCACACATCTTTCTTGTTGACTTGATTTCATTCTTTTCTCGCATTTTCATCGCTTCTAAAAGAGATCGAACACGAATTTTGACCGCACCTAAATTATTCACTTCATCAATTTTCAATAAGGTATATAACTTATTGCTTTGACGAAGAATCTCACTTACCTGATCTGTTGTTACTGCATCAAGACCGCATCCAAATGAATTTAATTGTACAAGTTCCAAGTCATC
>JAFQKG010000021.1 GCA_017397025.1 Erysipelotrichaceae bacterium
TCGTCCAACCGAACGTGTTGCTCCTGGGGTTATGACTCGTAAATCAGTTCATCAGCCATTGATGACAGGACTTAAGATTATTGACTCAATGATTCCAATTGGAAAAGGTCAACGAGAACTAATCATTGGAGACCGCCAGACTGGAAAAACTGCAATTGCAATTGATACGATTTTGAATCAGAAGGGCAAAAACGTAAAATGTATTTATGTAGCTATTGGACAGAAGGCAAGTACGGTAGCACAGATTGTTGAAAAACTGCGTCAAAGAGGTGCAATGGAATATACAACGATCGTTGCAGCAACTGCTTCTGAATTGGCTCCATTGCAGTATATGGCGCCTTATGCAGGATGTGCTATTGGTGAAGAATGGATGGAAAATGGAGACGATGTTTTGATTGTCTACGATGACCTGTCAAAGCATGCGGTAGCTTACCGTACAATGTCGCTGCTTCTTAGAAGACCTCCAGGACGTGAAGCATATCCAGGGGATGTTTTCTATCTTCACAGCCGCTTGCTTGAACGAGCTGCAAAGCTGAACGATTCTCTTGGCGGAGGTTCGCTCACTGCACTTCCAATCATTGAAACGCAGGCTGGAGATATCTCTGCTTACATTCCAACCAATGTTATCTCAATTACAGATGGACAGATTTTCTTGCAGACTGAATTGTTTAATGCAGGTGTTCGTCCTGCAGTGGATAGCGGTCTTTCTGTATCGCGTGTAGGTTCTGCTGCACAGACAAAGGCAATGAAACAGGTTTCTGGATCATTAAAGCTGGATTTGGCACAGTATCATGAACTGCTGAGTTTTACTCAGTTTGGAAGTGATCTGGATCCAGTGACAAAGGCAACCATTGATCATGGTGCTCGTTTGACTGAACTGTTGAAACAAGGGCAGTATTCACCATTGGATATGAGCGAACAGGCTTTAAGCTTGTTTGCGGCAAAAAATGGTTTCCTAAAAAATGTTGCGGTTGAAAATGTGCGTAGTTTTGAAGCTGCAATGCATTCTTTCTTCCATGAACATCATCAGAATCTGATGGACCGTTTGGAAGAAGAAAAAATCATCAGTGATGAGCTGGGTGAACTTCTAAAAACTGCAATCGAAGAGTACACTTCTGAATCTGCATTATTGGGGTAAGCGCTTATGGCACAGAATAGACAGGCACTCAAAAGCCGCATTCGTTCCACACAGGCAACGATGAAAATCACTAGTGCCATGGAACTAATGTCCAACTCCAAACTGCAGCGTCAGCGCTCAATGATGGAAAAAAACCGAGAGTACTCCACCACTCTTTTAAATACAATGCATCACATTCTTTCTGAAAGTGATCAGGTGGAAAATAAATATCTTCAGAAAAACAACTCTGAGACTGTGCTGACCATCGTGTTTAGTTCTGATCTTGGATTGTGTGGAGGATATAATGTTAACATGCTTCGCTATGCAGCTTCCTATATGAGAAAAGAAGATCCAGTAATTGTCATTGGTACGAAAGGAAGAAGCTGGCTTAGTTCTAGAGGCTACAATGTAGTCAATGAATATATCGACAGTGATGCCTTTGATGTTGTGGATGCATCCCGTATCATTGAAAAGGCACTGCAGCAGGTATTAGCTAAAGAAATTGGCAAGATTCAAGTTGTCTACACATATTTTAAAAACACTGTGACTTTTGAACCTCGTCTGGAAGTGCTGTTTCCAGTAGAAAAGAAAGCAAAGAAATTGGAATGCAGACAGGAAATTCTGTTTGAGCCAAATGCAAATGAGATTTTAAATACATTGATTCCAATGACATTAAAGTCTTCGCTCTATTCTTTGTGGATGGAAACAAAAACCAGTGAACAGGCAAGCCGTAGATTGGCGATGGAAAATGCGACAGACAATGCAGAAGAGCTGAAAGATAAGCTTGTGCTGCAGTTCAATCAGGCTCGACAGGCTGCGATTACTCAGGAAATTACTGAAATTGTTGCCGGAGCAGATTCATTGTAGGAAAGGAGAAATATGGCAAATACAGGAAAAATCATTCAGGTTATTGGACCTGTTGTGGACATTCGCTTTGAAGCAGGACATCTTCCAGCTTTAAATCATGCCATTGTGATCCGTACATCAGAAACGACATCGCTGACTGTAGAGGTTGCACAGCACATTGGTGATGATGTTGTGCGTACCATTGCGATGGGATCAACAGATGGTCTGGTCAGAGGAATGGAATGTCTGGATACTGAGCATCCAATCATGGTGCCAGTAGGCAAAGAAGTTCTAGGCAGAATGTTCAATGTACTTGGAGAAGAAATTGATGGTCTGGGGAAAGTGGAAGCTCAGAAATATCTTCCAATTCATCGTGCTGCTCCTACTTTTGATCAGCAGCAAACTTCTCAGGAAATCCTTGAAACAGGAATTAAGGTTATTGACCTTTTGTGCCCTTATGCAAAAGGTGGTAAAATCGGTCTTTTTGGCGGTGCAGGTGTAGGGAAAACAGTTTTGATGCAGGAACTGATTCATAACATTGCCAAAGAACATGGCGGTATGTCAGTTGTGGCAGGTGTCGGTGAAAGAACACGTGAGGGCAATGACATGTACCATGAAATGAAAGATTCAGGCGTTTTGGATAAGACTGTTCTGGTCTATGGACAGATGAACGAAAGCCCTGGTGCACGTATGCGAGTTGCTCTTTCTGGGCTGACAATGGCAGAAAATTTCCGTGATACAGACAGAAGTGATGTGCTGCTGTTTATTGATAACATCTTCCGTTTCACTCAGGCTGGTTCAGAAGTTTCAGCTTTGCTTGGACGTATGCCTTCTGCGGTAGGCTATCAGCCAACACTGGCAACTGAAATGGGACAGCTTCAAGAAAGAATTACTTCGACAAAAGATGGATCAATTACTTCTGTTCAGGCAATTTATGTGCCTGCAGATGACTTGACTGACCCAGCTCCAGCTACAACATTTACTCATTTGGATGCTAAAACAGTTCTTGATCGAAGCATTGCAGCCTTAGGTATTTATCCAGCGGTTGACCCATTGGATTCAAGCAGTCGTATGCTGGATCCATTGGTCGTTGGTGAAGAACATTACAATGTTGCCCGTGGAGTTCAGGCTCTGCTTCAAAGATATAAAGAGCTGCAGGATATCATTGCTATTTTGGGTATGGATGAATTGTCTGAAGAAGATAAACTGACAGTTGCACGTGCTCGTCGAGCAAGAAATTTCTTGTCTCAGCCATTCAATGTTGCTGAACAATTCTCAGGCCTTGAGGGAAAATATGTTCCATTAAGCGATACAATTGCCAGCTTTAAAGAACTTCTCGAAGGCAAGGTGGATGATTTGCCTGAGCAGGCATTCATGTTCGTAGGCACTATCGCTGAAGCTAGAGAAAAGGCAAAGAAACTCGGCGTATGAAATGTCGAATTGTAACGCCTGGAGGTCTTTATCGGGAAGCAGAATGCAGCATTCTGAATGTAAAAACAATCGATGGTGAACGAGGCATACTATCAAATCATATGCCTTTGGTAACTATGCTGGAAATCGGGAAAATGAACTTTGTTTCTGATCAGGGACGCGAAGAATTTGCGGTTTCTGGAGGCATGCTGTATTTTCAAGGCAATGTAGCAACCATCTTAACAGATGCCATTGAAGCAAAAGACGAAATCAATCTAGATCGTGCTTTAGCTGCAAAAAAACGCGCAGAAGACCGTTTGAATGCAAAAGATGAAAACCTGGATATTCGTCGAGCTGAACTTGCACTGAAACGTGCAATCAATCGAATCAATGTGAAAGGATAAATAAAGAAAGCTCATGTGAGCTTTCTTTTATCATATGCAACTTGAAAAATAATCAAGTTACAGCTATAATAAGGCTAGGTGGTGCTGATGTATAAGCGTTATGTTGACGTGATTGTCTTGAATGACAAAAAAGGAGAAGTTCGTCCGTTGTATCTTCAATGGCAAAACAGAAATATTAAAATTGAACATTCAGAAATGATAGGAATGCGCAATTCTCGTGTAGGTGGATGTGGTGTGCTTTATGTCTGCCAAATCAATGGGAAAGAAAGAAATCTCTATTTTGAGAAAAGAAGCCGATGGTTTGTAGAGAGTGTACAGCCATAAAAAAAGAAGCTGATTTCAGCTTCTATGAATCGATTGAGTCATACCAGTGAAAATATCTGCAGGCGTAGTCAATACCATCATCAATGTTGGCTTTTGTGACAAAGTCTGCTTTTTCTTTTAATGCATCACAAGCATTGCCCATGGCAATGCTTGTCCATCTCGGATCAAACATGATCATATCATTATAGTCATCTCCAAAAACAACTACATCCTCAATTGGAGCATCCAGGTGCCTCATCATATCCACGATTCCTTGATGTTTGGCGTCGATTTGAAACATGAGATAATCTCTTACAAATCTTGAATTACCTAAGGTATTTTTCAATGTTAATTGATAGTCTTCTGTTTCTGAAATGGAGATATACATTTTGTAGATTTCTTTTAAATCATCAATCTTCAGTTCCGGATCAATGATTGTATTTGTGGCTTCCTGGCGTTCTCCTACTTGTTCACGGAACTTATCGTCTTTCCCATACAGGTTAATAGAATCGTCAAGAAGAAAGAGAATACCATAACCTAAATCATCCGCTTCGTGAGCAATTGCTTTTGCCTTTTCTAGGTCTAATGGATGATTGTAAAGCAGAATATCATCTACTACCAATGCTCCTCCTCCGCAGCAGACCATGTTGTGCAGATGGATGCTGTCCATAAATGCTCGAGCTTTATAATGAGCTCTGCCTGTTGCAATGGAAACAAAGTGTCCGGCTTCCTGAAGCTTAAGAAGTGCTTGCTGGGCACTTGGAACAATCTGTTTTGTCTTGTTGTCGGTCAGTGTTCCATCAATATCAAAGAAAAAGTATTTGCGTTTCATTCCGTTAAATCCTCACAATTCATTTGTGTTTTTTGTGCAAGAGAATACAAAACCTCTCGAATAAGTGATTTTTCTGCGAGCCCATAAGAGAACGCAGTTGCTCCGCCGCAGGCACTTCCAAGCAACAGTGCTTTTTCATAAGAAGCTGTTTTGATCCAGCCAGCTAGAAAACCTGCAACCATAGAATCGCCTGCACCTACAGAATTCATCATTTTTCCATCTGCTGCCTGCATTGAATAGATTTGACCATTTTCTGCAAGCAAGAGTGCTCCTTGATTCGCCATTGAGACAAGAACATTGCGAGCCCCCATCTGTTGAAGTTTTTTTGCACACTCAATGATTTGAGAGCTGTTTTCAATCGGTATTTCGAAAATTTGCTCAAGCTCTTCTTTGTTGGGTTTAATGAGGAATGGATGATATTTTAGTCCATTCATCAAAAGACTTTTTTCTGCATCAACAACAATACAGACACCTGTATTTTCCAGTTGTTTCATGATGATTTCATAAGTGTTAAAAGGCATGCAGGAAGGAATGCTTCCAGAAAGAATCAAAAAGTCGCCTTTCTTTAAAGCTCCTATTTTGAAACACAGATCGTTAAAGTCGCTGGTTTCAATGACTGGTCCCATTCCGTTGATTTCACTTTCCTGCTCAGATTTGATTTTTACATTGATGCGAGTCATTCCATTGGCAACATGGATAAAATCTGCGGCAATCCCTTGCTGTTCAATCATAGTGCATAGCTTGTGCCCAGTGAACCCAGCAGTGAAACCAAGAACTGTACTTTTGATGCCAAGCTCATTTAAAATCCATGATACATTGATTCCTTTTCCGCCAGCGAACAAATTCTCTCTTTGTGTGCGATTGACTTTTCCTAGCTGAAAATGATCTACTTGAATTGTATAATCCAGAGCTGGATTCAGTGTTACGGTATAAATCATTACAATTTCACCTCTATTACTTTCAGTGTAACGAAAGACGGAAATTTCATCAAGAAGAAAATAGCTGATTACAGAAGTCAAAAGACTGGAATTTTGTTGAAAAAGAAGATAGACTAACAGTAGGAGGAGATATAATATGCTGTATGTATGCTACCCAAAATGCTCTACCTGCAAAAAGGCAGAAGCTTATTTAAATGAAAAGAATGCTAAATTTAGTGTTCGAGATATCAAGACAGAACGTCCGTCTTTGGATGAATTGAAAGACTGGATCAAAAGAAGCGGATTGGACATTAAGCGATTCTTTAACACATCTGGTTTGAAGTACAAAGAGCTGAATCTCAAAGAGAAACTTCCTTTAATGAGTGAAGAAGAAAAGATAGAATTGCTTGCAAGTGATGGCATGCTGGTGAAAAGACCAATTCTTGTAAGTGAAGATTTTGTGCTGGTTGGATTTAAACAAGCGGAATGGGATCAGAAATTCTAAGTATAGAGAACTGAATTGACCTTTATAGCATTAGACTTTATAATGTATGAAACAGGAGGAATGGTAAGTATGAATCAAAGTCAGGAAGATTATCTGGAAGCCATTTACGTGCTTTCTTTGGATGAAGAAAATGTACGAATGAGCGATGTGGCAAAATATCTTTCTGTCAGTAAGCCTTCTGTCAACAAAGCAATCAATCTGCTTCAGGAAAAAGGGTATTTGGTGCATCAGCATTATGGAACGATACTATTAACCGATGAGGGAAAAGCACTGGCAAAAAAAGTGTTTGAGCGTCATAAAGTCATTAAGCGTTTCTTTGTAGATATTCTTAAAGTAGAAGAAACACTCGCTGAAGAAGAAGCTTGCAGAGTTGAACATTGCATTGGCGAAGAAACGATTGAAAAACTAAAGGATTACGTGAACAGCGTATTGAGTTAGCCTTCCTTCAGGAAGGTTTTCTTTTGCATAGAAAAAATCAGAAGTATCTCAGTAGATTTGATGAACTTCTGATTCTTTATTTTTAAACATTATTATTTTGCTGCTGGATATTCATTGCATAAAAGCCTGTATGGCGCCTCATCTTCTTCAATTTTTGGGAAGCGTCCAACAGGAGGGTTAAAGCGATTATCTGTGTTATCATCGTTGCATTGGCTGACTTCTCCCAGCAAGACAGGGCCAGTGCCCTCTTCAACAGAAAAATCATGATACATGTATTGCTGAATATGAATGCTTTCACCCGGTGTTAAACGAATCTGTGTGCCTGCAGGAACGGTGTATGTTCTTCCATCAGTGTGAACGGTAACGTCAGAAACATAATCAACTTCTTCATCAGGAAGGCTATTGTACACTTTAATGAGAACATTTCCTCCACCTCGATTAATGATATCTTCTGTTTTGTACCAGTGGAAGTGGTTAGGTGCGTACTGTCCTTCTTTTAGATAAAGCAGTTTTTCTGCATATACTTTAGGGTACTTGTCTGACATGGAACGATTTCCATTGCGGATTGTGATCAGCGAAAAACCAAATTTGTCAAAATTGCCTAATCCATAATCTGTGATATCCCATCCCAGCATGCAGTCTCTGACTTCATCGTATTCATGACCGATAGTTTGCCACTGTTCGGGTGTAAAGTGACAAAATGGAGGAAGATAGCAATGGTGCTTTTCACACATTGCTTCAAGCTCTTTGAGTGCTTTGTTGATTTCTGAACGTTTCATAATAAACCTCCTTTGATATTCTGATTATTTCATAATTTATACATAGAATCAATGTGTAAAAAACAGATAAAAAATAGAAAAATATTAAAAGAAAATGATTGACATGATAGATGGGGTGTTGTATCATAAGGAGGCTTAGCGAGAATTGGTTTCCGTATGGAAACTAATTATTAGGCTAGTAAATGACACACTTGGATATGTGTGCATAAAAATCTGGAAGGAGAAAAAACTAATGCCAACTATTAACCAGTTAGTTCGCAAGGGACGTACAAACAAAGTATGGAAATCTAAATCTCCAGCTTTGAACAGAGGTTACAATTCCCTGCAGCGCAAAGCTACATCAATTTCTTCACCTCAGAAGCGTGGTGTCTGCACTCGTGTAGGTACTATGACTCCTAAGAAACCAAACTCAGCTCTTCGTAAATACGCTCGTGTTCGTCTGAGCAACGGTATGGAAGTTACAGCTTACATCCCAGGTATCGGACATAATCTGCAGGAACATAGCGTTGTTCTGATCCGTGGCGGCCGTGTTAAGGACTTGCCAGGGGTTCGTTACCACATCATCCGTGGTACACTTGACTGTGCTGGTGTTGCTAACCGTAACCAGAGCCGTTCTCTGTACGGAGCAAAGAAGCCAAAAGTTAAGAAGTAAGGAGGAAATGACATGCCAAGAAAAGGTTATATCGCAAAAAGAGATGTGCTGGTCGATCCAATTTACAACTCTAAGCTTGTTACTCGCTTGATCAACAAGATCATGCTGGATGGTAAGCGTGGTGTTGCTCAGTCAATTCTGTACAATGCATTTGATATCGTTGAAGAAAAGACTGGTCGTCAGCCAATGGAAGTGTTCGAACAGGCACTGGAAAACATCATGCCTCTTCTGGAACTGAAGGTTCGCCGTGTAGGTGGTGCAAACTACCAGGTTCCAGTAGAAGTATCTGCTGAACGTCGTCTGACTCTCGGTCTGAGATGGCTGGTTAACTATAGCCGTCTGAGAAGCGAAAAGACAATGGAACTGAGACTTGCCAATGAAATCATCGATGCTGCTAACGGAACAGGTGCTTCTGTTAAGAAGAAAGATGATACTCATAAGATGGCAGAAGCTAACAAGGCATTTGCACATTACCGCTGGTAATCTGAAAGGAGTGTTCGATTATGGCACGTGACTATTCACTGGAAAAAACAAGAAATATCGGTATCATGGCCCACATCGATGCTGGTAAGACAACTACAACCGAACGTATCCTTTATTACACAGGTGTAACTCATAAACTGGGTGAAACACATGACGGTGCTTCACAGATGGACTGGATGGCGCAGGAACAGGAACGTGGTATCACTATCACTTCCGCTGCAACAACAGCTCACTGGAAGGGACATCGCCTTAACATCATCGATACTCCAGGGCACGTAGACTTCACAGTTGAAGTAGAACGTTCTTTGCGTGTGTTGGATGGTGCTGTTACTGTTTTGGATGCCAAAGCTGGCGTAGAACCACAGACTGAAACTGTATGGCGTCAGGCTACTGGCTATGGTGTACCTCGTATCGTTTTCTGTAACAAGATGGACGCTACAGGTGCAGACTTCATGATGTCTGTTAAATCAATCGGAGATCGTCTGGGCGCTAAGGCTGCTGCAATTCAGCTGCCAATCGGTGCTGAAAGCACATTCCGTGGAATTATCGACATCATCGAAAGAAAACATTATTCTTACAAGAATGACCTCGGTACTGATATCGTAGTTTCTGAAGTTCCTGCTGAATACCAGGATGAAGTTGAAAGCCTGCGTATGGAATTGCTGGAACAGATTGCAGACTATGATGATGAACTGATGATGATGGTTCTTGAAGGTGAAGAACCAAGCATTGAAATGATCAAGGCTGCTATCCGTAAGGGTGTATGTGCTGCTGACTTCTTCCCTGTTCTGTGCGGTTCTGCATATAAGAACAAGGGCGTTCAGCTGGTGCTGGATGCAGTTATTGATTATCTGCCATCTCCACTGGATATTCCTGCAATCAAGGGTGTTACAGAAGATGGTACTGAAGAAGAACGTCACGCTGATGACAGCGAACCATTCTCAGCATTGGCATTCAAGGTTGCTACTGACCCATTCGTAGGACGTCTGACATACTTCCGTGTATATTCAGGTACTGCAGATGCAGGTAGCTATGTACTGAATGCAACAAAGGATGTTCGTGAACGTTTCGGACGTATCGTTCAGATGCACGCTAATCACCGTGCAGAAATCTCTAAGGTTTACTCTGGGGATATCGCTGCAGCTGTTGGTTTGAAGTCAACAACTACAGGTGATACACTGTGTGCTGAAAACTCTCCAATTATTTTGGAAAACATGGTATTCCCTGAACCAGTTATCCAGATGTCAGTAGAACCTAGAACAAAGGCTGACTCTGACAAGATGGGTATTGCCCTGGGCAAACTGGCAGAAGAAGACCCTACATTCAAGACTTACACTGATGAAGAAACTGGACAGACAATCATCGCTGGTATGGGTGAACTTCACCTGGATATCATCGTTGACCGTATGCGCCGTGAATTCCGTGTTGAATGTTCAGTAGGTGCTCCTCAGGTTGCTTACCGTGAAACAATCCGTCAGGCTGCAGACTGCGAAGGTAAGTTCGTACGTCAGTCTGGTGGTCGTGGTCAGTATGGTCACGTATGGATCAAGTTTGAACCAAATGAAGAAGGCAAGGGCTTCGAATTTATCGATGCTGTTGTCGGCGGTACAGTTCCACGCGAATACATCAAGCCAACTCAGGAAGGTTTGACTGCTGCGCTGAACAATGGTCTTGTTTACGGATATCCAATCGTAGATATCAAGGCTACACTGTTTGATGGTTCTTATCATGAAGTCGACTCTTCTGAAATGGCGTTTAAGGTTGCTGCATCAATGGCACTGAAGGAAGCTGCTAAGAAGTGTAAGGCTGTTCTGCTTGAACCAATCATGGCGGTTGATGTAACTGCACCAGCTGATTACCTGGGTTCTGTTATGGGTGATATCACAAAGCGTCGTGGACAGATTCGTGATCAGGAAGAAAAGCACAATGCAATTACAGTTAAAGCATACGTACCTCTGTCTGAAATGTTTGGTTATGCTACAGACCTGCGTTCATTTACTCAGGGCCGTGGTAACTATGTAATGCAGATGGACCACTACTCAGAAGTTCCTAAGAACATCGCTGAAAAAGTTGCCAAGAAAATGTCTGGCGATGAATAATTAAATATTGATTTTAACAGACATTTATCTTAAAATAAGATATGCAAGTGCATATCAAAGCAAAGAAATAAATAGGAGGAATTTGCACAATGGCAAAAGCAAAATTTGACAGATCCAAAACCCATGTTAACGTTGGTACAATCGGACACGTTGACCATGGTAAGACAACTCTGACAGCTGCTATCACTAACTACCTGGCTAAGTCTGGTCAGGCTGAAGCGAAAGCATATGATCAGATCGATGGTGCTCCAGAAGAAAAAGAACGTGGAATCACTATCAACACTGCTCACGTAGAATATGAAACAGCTAAGCGTCACTATGCTCACGTTGACTGCCCAGGTCATGCTGACTACGTTAAGAACATGATCACAGGTGCTGCACAGATGGATGGTTCTATCCTGGTTGTTGCTGCAACTGATGGACCAATGCCTCAGACTCGTGAACACATCCTGCTGTCTCGTCAGGTAGGTGTTCCTTACATCGTCGTATTCCTGAACAAGTGCGATATGGTTGATGACGAAGAACTGATCGACCTGGTTGAAATGGAAGTTCGCGAACTGTTGTCTGAATATGGATTCGACGGCGATAACGCTCCAGTAATCCGTGGTTCAGCTCTGGGTGCTCTGAATGGAGAACCTGAATGGGAAGCTAGAGTTCAGGAACTGATGGATGCAGTTGATGAATACATCCCTGACCCAGCTCGTGAAGATGACAAGCCATTCCTGATGTCAGTTGAAGACGTATTCACTATCACAGGTCGTGGTACTGTTGCTACAGGACGTGTTGAACGTGGTATTCTGAAGCTCGGTGAAGAAGTTGAAATCGTTGGTATCCGTGACACTCGTAAGACAACTGTTACAGGTATCGAAATGTTCCGTAAGTTGCTGGATTCAGCACAGGCTGGTGACAACATCGGTGCTCTGCTGCGTGGTGTAAACCGTGATGAAATTCAGCGTGGACAGGTTCTGGCTAAGCCAGGAAGCGTAACTCCACATACAAACTTCAAGGCTCAGGTGTATATCCTGACTAAAGAAGAAGGTGGACGTCACACTCCATTCGTTTCTAACTACCGTCCTCAGTTCTACTTCCGTACAACTGACGTAACTGGTGTTATCACTCTGCCAGAAGGTACAGAAATGGTAATGCCTGGTGACCATGTCAACATGACTGTTGAACTGATTGCTCCAATCGCAGTTGAACAGGGAACTAAGTTCTCTATCCGTGAAGGTGGACGTACAGTAGGTTCAGGTAACGTTACAGACATCCTGAAATAAGTTACGATTTGATCAAGGAACTCTCAAGAGTTCCTTTTTCTTTTGTGGTATGATAAACTGTGCCTATGAATTAGTGGAGGTGACAATATGTTTGTTCGTGCTGAATTGAAAAATCAAGCTAAACAGATTATGAGAACACGTTATTTTTCAATGGTGCTTGTTTGCTTGATTGCTTCATTTGTTGCAGGATCTATGATTGAACTTAATTTTGATCTTGAAGCGCAAACTGCAGTCTTATATCTGTTCGGAAGATTTTCGTTTTCTGTAAATTATCATCGTGCTTTGATGATGGCAGTTCCTGTTGGAATTGTTGGACTTTTATGGGTATTCTTTGTCGTGAATCCTGCCTGGGTTGGCATTTATAGTTTCTTTAAACACTGTTCGTGTGCTGAAGAAAAAATCGAAGACATTTGGAGTGGTTTTAAAGACAATTATGCACATAACATCAAGGTAATGTTTATGATGCGTTTGAAAGTTTTTTTCTGGACGCTATTGTTTATCATTCCTGGGATCATGAAATCTTACAGTTATTATTTTGTTCCTTATCTGCTGAGTGATTATCCAGAATTGGACACAGAAGAAATCTTGGCAATGTCGGAAAAAATGGCAAATGGAATTCGATTTGAAATATTTGTTTTAAACATGTCGTTTTTTTGGTGGGAGCTTTTAGCTGTATTATGTGCAGTATTTACATTCGGTTTAAGCGGAGTTCTGCTTCAGCCATATATTTATCAGACAGAGGCACAGCTCTATCATTGGGCTAAGGAATATCGTCTGTTTGAACACTTAGAAAGCGAGGACAACAGTGATGATCAAAGCAATCTTCTTTGATTTGGACAATACTTTGATCGACCGAACTGCTGCAGCGTATGATATTTATTGTGATATTGTCTCAGATTGTCTTCCCGATTTGAAAAAGGGTTCTTTTGAATATGAAGCAGCGGTCCAAAAACTGATGATATGGGATGAGTATGGAACTATTGAAAAAGCACATGTGTTTAATAGATTCTGCAAAGAGTTTCATCTAGATATGAATTTGGTTGAGTCTTTATCCGCACGATGGGCTGATGAGTTTGGAAATTATGCAAGGGTGTTTGCGGAAAGTGAAAACACTTTAAAAAACCTTGGTACAAGATATCGCTTAGGTCTTTTGACAAATGGATATCCGAAAATGCAGAGAGAAAAACTGAAAAGAAGCGGTTTGGAAAAATATTTTGAAGTTGTGATTGTTTCAGGTGAACATGGTATACATAAGCCGGATGTTCGAATATTTGAGTTGGCTTGCCAGAAAATGGGACTAAATCCAGAAGAGATTGCGTTTGTGGGAGATACTTTTTCGGCTGATATTCTTGGTGCGATGCGCTGTGGTATGCTGCCGATTTGGATACATAGTGATCATCTGCTGAACACTCAATTAAAGATAATGAGAATTCAACGAATTGAAGAACTGACTGAACTGTTGTAGTTGTCAGATGTTTTTTTCTTTGATATGATTCGAGAGGGTGGATTTATGAAACCAACAGTAATAGTTTTTGATTTGGACAACACACTGATCGACAGACAAAAAGCGTTCTCAGAAATGCTGAAAGAAAGAATTGCAGCAACGCTTCCAGAACATAAGAAACATTTAAAAGAACAGGCGATTGCTGATATATTAAACTGGGATAACAATGGCACAGTATCAAGAAGTGTTTCTTTTAAAAAGTACTGTGAGAAATATGAGGTTACCTGTATGACATCGGAAGAACTGTCAACTTACTGGACGACAATCAGTGGGAGTGTTGTGTATCTGTTTGAGGACGCAAGGAAAACATTAGAGTATCTGAAAAACAAATATCGCCTAGCTGTTTTGACGAATGGTTCGCCTATTTCACAGCGTAGAAAACTGGAGTCAACTGGGGTTTTGGATTTGTTTGAACTAAGCGTTGTGTCGGGCGAAGTTGGCATCAATAAGCCAGATGCAGGTATCTTTAATTATATGTGTCAACAGTTGCAGGTACAGCCGCATCAGTGTCTGTACATTGGAGACAACTATGAATATGATATTTTAGGTGCTCGAAATGCAGGCTGGAGCGCAATTTATTTGAATCGTCTTCACTTGCCTTCTGATGAGAAGTGCATGATTGCCAGTCTTGATGAATTGATTGAAAAGCTATAATGATAAGGGATCTTTGAGAGCCACGAAGATCCTTTTTTTGTATCTTGAAAGATAGCGCTTTCACTAAAATAGTCTGAAAAATAAGAAGAAATCCACAAGAAATTGGTGAAAAAAACAAACGGATTTCACTAAAAAAGAGAAGAAAAAAATACGAAAAAATAATGAAAAAAGTGCTTGCAATAAGGGTTTTACGGTGCTATACTAAGTAAGCATTCGCATGGACGTGGGAGGTTGCTGGCACACTGAGGGGCGTTGTCACGATGTGTGAAAATCCAGGGAATTTCCACTGAGCGGATCTGTCTATGAACAGAGATGAAATGAAGGAGGAAGATTTCATGGCAAAGAATAGCGTTAAAATTCGCTTAAAAGCTTATGAGAGCAGATCGCTTGATCAGGCAAGTGAAAAGATTGTTGCAGCAGCGACTTCTCATGGAGCTAAGAAAATTGTTGGTCCAGTTCCACTGCCAACTGAAAAACAGGTGGTAACAATTCTGCGTGCTGTACACAAGTATAAAGATTCTCGTGAACAGTTCGAAATTCGTACACATAAGAGATTAATCGAAATCGTTGGTCCGTCTAGCGAAACAATTGACAGCTTGAGCCGTCTTGAACTGCCTAGCGGAGTCGATATCGAAATCAAATTGTAATTGGTGGAGGTAAACATCATGAAAGGAATCTTAGGAAGAAAGCTTGGCATGACACAGGTCTTCACAGTAGATGGCACACTGATTCCAGTGACTGTCGTTGAAGTAAAGCCAAATGTTGTCCTGCAGAAGAAGACAAACGAAATTGACGGCTACGAAGCTGTACAGCTGGGTCTTGAAGATTTGAGCGAAAAGGCTGCAAACAAGGCGCAGAAGGGACATGCTTCAAAAGCTAACACAACTGCAAAGCGCTTTGTCAGAGAATTCAAGTCTGAAGAACTGATGGCTCTGGAAGTTGGTGCAGAAGTGAAAGCAGATCTCTTTTCCGCTGGTGAAATCGTTGACGTTACTGGTGTCAGCAAAGGTCATGGTTACAGCGGAACAATCGTAAGAAACAACGCTACTCTGGGACCTAAGAGCCATGGTGGTTCTAAGAATATTAGACACATTGGTTCACTGGCAACAACTGGCCGTAACAACGGACGTATCGAAAAGGGTACTATGATGGCTGGTCAGCACGGTTGCTTCACAACTACAAACCAGAATCTGGAAATTATCAAGGTCGATGCTGAAAACAACTACATGCTGATCAAGGGTAATGTTCCAGGACCAAGACGTGGTCTGGTTGAAATCAAGACTACAGTAAAACGCGTTAAGAGCGTTCCTGCAAAAGAACTGATTTCTTATGCAGTAAGTGAGGAGGCTAAGTAATGTCTACAGTTACAGTATACAGCTTGGAAGCCAAGGAAGTAAAAACTATCGAACTGGCTGATGAAGTGTTTGGAATTACTCCTAATCAGCAGGCTATCTTCGATGCAGTTGTTATGCAGCAGGCTAGCCTTCGTCAGGGTACACACTCTACAAAGACACGCGCTGAAGTTAGCGGTGGCGGTAAGAAGCCTTGGCGTCAGAAGGGCACAGGACGTGCTCGTCAGGGTTCTACACGTGCTACTCAGTGGGTTGGCGGCGGAATCGCATTCGGTCCTAAACCACGCAGCTACAGCTATAAGCTGAACCGCAAGGTACGTCGTCTGGCTCTGAGATCTGCTCTGTCAGAAAAGCTGGCAGCAGCAAATATGGTTGTTGTTGAAAACGTTAAGTTCGACGCAATCAAGACAAAGGAATTTGTCAAAGTAATGAACGCATTTGAATTGGAAACTAAGACACTGTTCGTTGTTGATGTTGAAGAAGATTTCGACAATGCATTCCTGTCTATGAGAAATATCCCAAATGCAATGATGCTGACAGTTGATGGTCTGAATACATTCGATATCGTGAATGCAGACAAGATCGTCTTCACTGAAGCGGCTGCAGTTAAAGCTGGGGAGGTATGGGCTTAATGAGTAACGCAAGAGATATCATCATCCGTCCTATTATCACTGAAAAGTCAATGCAGCTGATGGATGCTGAAAACAAAATTACTTTCGAAGTTGCGAAAGGTGCAAACAAGACTAATGTTCGCCAGGCAGTTGAAGAAATCTTCAATGTCAAGGTTGAAAAGGTCAACATCATGAATTGCCTTCCAAAGACAAAGAGAATGGGTCGCTACGTTGGCAAGACTAACGCAGTAAGAAAGGCAATTGTTAAGCTTCCTGCAGGTCAGGAAATCAAAATCTTCGAAGACTAATTTGAAGAATAGAGTTTTATCGGGAGAAGATACGCTATTCCCGGACAAATTTGCGTAAGGAGGAAATTCCAAAATGGCTATTAAAAAGTACAAACCGACGACTAACGGACGTCGCGGCATGACTAGTCTGGTATTTGATGAAATCACTGCTGTAAAGCCTGAACGCTCACTGGTTGAAAATCTGAGCAAGACAGGTGGACGTAACAACACTGGTCGTATTACTACTCGTCACATCGGCGGCGGACACAAGCGTCAGTACCGTCTGATTGACTTCAAGAGAAATAAAGATGGTATCCCTGCAGTGGTTGCAACGATCGAATATGATCCAAACCGTTCTGCAAACATCGCTCTGCTGAACTATGCAGATGGTGAAAAGAGATACATCCTGGCTCCTAAGGGGCTGAAGGTTGGAATGACTGTTGTTTCAGGTGATGCAACTGACATCAAGACAGGTAACTGCTGCCAGATGAAGAATATGCCTGAAGGTACATTCATTCACAACGTAGAACTCAAGCCTGGCAAGGGCGGACAGCTGGCAAGATCTGCTGGTGTATCTGCTCAGATTCTGGGTATTGAAGAAAAGTATGTTACACTGCGTCTGGCATCTGGTGAAGTTCGCAAGGTGCTGGGTGTATGCCGTGCTACAGTTGGTATCGTTGGTAACGAAGACCACAGCCTGGTTAACCTGGGTAAAGCTGGTAGAACTCGCTGGACAGGTACTCGTCCTACAGTTCGTGGTTCTGTAATGAACCCTAACGATCACCCTCATGGTGGTGGTGAAGGCCGTACTCCAATCGGACGTAAGTCTCCAATGACTCCATGGGGTAAGAAAGCTATGGGTGTCAAGACTCGTAAGACGAAGAAAGCTTCTAACAAGCTGATTGTAAGACGTCGTAACGGTAAGTAAGCGAAAGGAAGGAAAAAGAAATGAGTCGTAGTTTGAAAAAAGGTCCATTCGTTGATGAACACCTGATGAAAAAGGTTGAAGCTCTGAATGCCGCTAATAAAAAAGAAGTAATCAAGACATGGTCTCGTCGTTCAACAATTTTCCCAAACTTCGTTGAACACACATTCGCTGTTTATAACGGTAAGGAACATGTTCCAGTTTATGTAACTGAAGATATGGTTGGACATAAGCTGGGTGAATTCGTCCCAACTCGCAAGTTTGGCGGTCATGGCGACGACAAGAAGGCGTAGGAGGTAGTTAGACGTGGAAGTTAAAGCAACAGCAAAAACAGTACGTATTGCTCCTCGTAAGGTGAGACTGGTTCTTGACCTGGTACGCGGAAAAGACGTGAAGGAAGCTGCAGCAATTCTGCAGTTCACTCCAAACCATGCATCTGATGCAGTTGCAAAGGTTTTGAAGTCAGCAGTAGCTAACGCTACAAACAATCATTCCCTCGATGAAAGCAAGCTGTATGTAAAAGCATGCTATGCAAACGAAGGAATCACTATGAAGCGTTTCATGCCTCGTGCAAAAGGAAGCGCAAGTGCAATTATGAAGCGCACAAGCCACATCACTGTTGTGGTTGAAGAACGCTAGGAAGGGAGAACACAATGGGTCAGAAAGTAAGTCCAATTGGAATGCGTATTGGTGTCATCCGCGATTGGGAAAGCCGCTGGTATGCTGAAAAGGATTATGGAACATATCTTCTGGAAGATAACAAAATCCGTGAATTCCTGAACAAGGAACTGCACGACGCTTATGTTTCCAGAGTTGAAATCGAACGTTCAAAGAACCGTGTTGAAATCATCATTCGTGCTGCTCGTCCAGGCGTAATCGTTGGTACAAACGGTGACAATGTAACAGCTCTGAAAAAGAAGCTGGAAAAGCTCTGCGGTGGCAAGCATGTAAATATCCGCGCAGTTGAAGTTGCTAATCCAGATCTGGATGCTCATCTGGTTGCTCGCAAGATTGCTGAACAGCTGGAACAGCGTGCAAGCTTCAGAACTGCTCAGAAGCGTGCTATTCAGCAGACAATGCGTTCAGGCGCTAAGGGAATCAAGACTATGGTTTCTGGACGTCTGGGTGGTGCAGATATCGCTCGTAGCGAAGGCTACTCTGAAGGTGTAGTTCCTCTGCATACACTGCGCAGCGACATCGATTATGCAATCGTTGAAGCAATGACAACTTACGGTAAACTGGGTGTTAAAGTCTGGATCTGCCGTGGTGAAGTTCTGCCAGGACAGATGGTTGTTGAACCTGAAGCTCCAAAGAACAATCAGAGAAACGACAGACGTCGTGGAAACAGAGATCGTCGTCCTCGTAACAACGAAGGAAGACCAGCTCGCCGCAGCGAAGCTGCAAAGAGCGAATCTGTTGAGGGAGGTAACTAATCATGTTAATGCCTAACAGAACTAAATACAGAAGACCTCATCGCTTGAGCCATGAAGGTCGTGCAAAGGCTGGACGCACTGTTGTATTCGGTGAATATGGTCTGATGGCTGAATCTGGTGCTTATGTAAGCAATCGTCAGATTGAAGCTGCTCGTGTCGCTATGACACGTTATATGAAGCGTGGTGGTCAGGTTTGGATTAAAATCTTCCCTCATCTGGCAATCACAAAGAAACCACTTGAAGTACGTATGGGATCTGGGAAAGGTGCTCCTGAAGGTTGGGTAGCAGTTGTTCAGCCAGGCCGCATCATGTTCGAAGTTGGTGGTGTAAGCGAAGAAATCGCACGCGAAGCTCTTCGTCTGGCATCTCACAAGCTGCCAGTAAAGTGCAAATTCGTGCGCAAAGGTGAGGTGGAATAGTCATGAACGTTAAAGAAATTAGAGCAAAAAGCAATGCAGAATTGCTGAAGGAAATCGATTCTTTGAAGGAAGAACTGTTCAACCTGCGTTTCCAGCAGGCAACTGGTCAGCTTGACAACCCTGCTCGTATGAGAGAAGTCAAGAAGACAATTGCACGTATTAAAACAGTGATCACTGAGCGTGAACTCAGTGACGCACAGTAAGGAGGTCAAGTGAATGGAAAGATCTAGCCGTAAAGTACTGCGCGGGAAAGTGGTATCTGATAAGATGGACAAGTCCATCGTTGTAGAAGTTGCTACAAACAAGTCTCATCCACTTTACTCTAAGCGTGTTAAATACTCAGTTAAAATCAAAGCTCATGACGAAAACAATGAAGCTAAGATGGGTGATATCGTAGAAATCATGGAAACACGTCCACTTTCTGCGACTAAGCACTTCCGTCTGGTGAAAATCGTTGAAAAAGCTGTAATTCTTTAAGACCAGGAGGATATGAAAGATGATTCAGAATGAAAGCAGATTAAAAGTTGCTGACAACACTGGTGCTAAAGAGCTGCTGGTAATCCGCTGCTTAGGCGGTTCAGTTCGCAAAACAGCTAGCATCGGCGATATCGTTGTCTGCTCAGTAAAAGAAGCAGCTCCAGGTGGATCTGTTAAAAAAGGTGATGTCGTTAAATGCGTTATCGTAAGAACTAAATATGGTCTGCGCCGTGAAAATGGTTCTTACATCAAGTTTGACGAAAATGCAGCAGTTATCATCAAGGATGATAAGACACCAAAGGGTACTCGTATTTTCGGCCCTGTTGCAAGAGAACTTCGTGACAAAGACTTTATGAAGATTGTGTCTTTGGCACCTGAAGTGTTATAGGAGGTGGCTTTAGCATGAAAATCAAAAAAGGTGATACAGTTAAGGTCATCACAGGACATTACAAAGGAACAATCGGTGAAGTAATCGCTGTTTATCCTAAGACTGAAAAGGTTGTTGTTGAAGGCGTCAACATGATCAAGAAGGCATTGAAGCCTTCTCAGGCTAATCCTGATGGTGGCATTATCGAAAAAGAAGCTCCAATTCACGTTTCTAATGTCATGGCTTATGATTCAAAAGCTAAGACTGCCAGCCGTGTTGGTTACAAGATTGAAACTAACAAGAAGGGCGAAACTGAAAAGGTTCGCGTATACAAGAAGACTGGTAAAGTAATCAAGGGAGGTAAGAAGTAATGAACCGCCTGCAGGAAAGATATAAGAATACAGTAGTAGAAACTCTGACTAAGCAGTTTGGCTATACAACAGTAATGCAGTGCCCTAAGATTGAAAAAGTTGTTATCAACATCGGTGTTGGTGAAGCTATTTCAAATCCAAAGGTTCTGGATGAAGCTGTTGCTGAACTGACTCAGATTGCTGGTCAGAAGCCAGTTATCACTCGCGCTAAGAAGTCTATCGCAAACTTCAAACTGCGTGAAGGTATGCCAATTGGCTGCAAGGTAACTCTGCGTGGAGAAAGAATGTATGAATTCCTGGATAAGCTGTTCAACATTACTCTGCCTCGCGTTCGTGACTTCCATGGTGTAAGCACTACAGCATTTGATGGCCGCGGGAACTACACTCTGGGTGTTAAAGAACAGATTATTTTCCCAGAAATTCAGTACGATAAGGTAAACAAACTGCGTGGTATGGATATCGTTATCGTTACTACTGCGAACACAAACGAAGAAGCAAAGGCTCTGCTCAAGGAAATGGGCATGCCTTTCGCTAAGTAATTAGGAGGACAATGAACAATGGCAAAGACATCAATGATCAATAAGCAGCAGCGTCCTCAGAAATTTAAAGTTCGCGAATACACTCGCTGCGAACGTTGCGGACGTCCGCATTCAGTACTGCGTAAGTACAAAATCTGCCGTATTTGCTTCCGTGAACTGGCTTACAAGGGTCAGATTCCAGGAGTGAAGAAGGCTAGCTGGTAAGGAGGACACGAGAAATGATGAATATGACTGATCCAATTGCAGATATGCTCACTAGAATCCGTAACGGAGTTCAGGCTCGTCACGAATCTGTCGATGTACCTGCATCAAAAATGAAGATCGAAATTGCAAAGATCCTGAAGGAAGAAGGATACATCACTTCTTACTCAGTTGAAGGTGATACAGTAGCTGATAAGACAATTCACATTGTCTTGAAGTATGGACCTAACAAAGAAAAGGTTATTACTGGTATCAAGAGAATTTCAAAACCAGGTCTTCGCGTTTATGCCAAGGGTGATTCAGTACCTCGCGTATTGAACGGTCTGGGTATTGCAATCATCTCTACTTCTCAGGGTATGATGACTGACAGAGATGCCAGAAAGAATCATGCTGGTGGAGAAGTAGTTGCCTACGTTTGGTAATTAGAACACTGAAAGGAAATAAAGAAAATGTCACGTATCGGGAATAAAGCGATTACCATTCCTGCAGGCGTTGAAGTAACAATCGCTGCAGGCAATGAGGTGACTGTAAAAGGTCCTAAGGGAACTTTGACACGTCAGTTTAGTCCACTCATGGACATCAAACTGGATGGCACAGTATTGACTGTTGTTCGTCCAAACGAAGAAAAGCACACTAAGCAGCTGCATGGTACAACTCGTGCTCTGCTGAACAACATGGTTGAAGGTGTATCTAACGGATATAAGCGCGAACTGGAAATCGTTGGTATCGGGTTCCGTGCTGCAGTATCTGGTAAGAAGCTGACTTTGAACGTTGGTTACTCTCATCCAGTTGAATTCGAAGTTGAAGAAGGTTTGACTGTTACTTGCCCTAACAACACAACAATCGTTGTTGAAGGTATTGATAAGCAGCGTGTAGGCGAATTGTCTGCAAACATTCGTGCAACTAGAAAACCAGAACCTTACAAGGGTAAAGGTATTCGCTACAAAGGTGAAATTATCCGCCGTAAAGAAGGTAAAACGGCTGGTAAGAAATAGTGGGAAAGGAGATAAAACATGCTTAAGAAAGTTAGTAAGAATGAAGAAAGAACTCGTCGTCATGAACGTGTTCGTACTAAAATCAGCGGTACTCCAGCTCGCCCACGTCTTAACGTATTCCGTTCAAACGCTCATATTCATGCTCAGATCATCGATGATGTTAACGGCAAGACTCTTGTTGCAGCATCAAGCGTAGAAATGAAGCTGGCTAATGGCGGTAACGTGGAAGCTGCTAAAGCAGTTGGTGCAGAAGTTGCAAAACGTGCTTTAGAAGCAAATATCACTGAAGTAGTATTTGATCGTGGTGGTTATGTTTACCACGGACGTGTCCAGGCTTTGGCTGATGCAGCTAGAGAAGCCGGACTGAAATTCTAGGAGGACACAGACATGGAACGTAAACCTATGGAACGCAGACCAAGAAGAGTCGAACGTGAAAAAGAATTTGAAGAACGCGTAGTTGTTATCAACCGTGTCAGCAAAACAGTTAAGGGTGGACGCCGCATGCGTTTCTCTGCACTGGTTGTTGTCGGTGATAAGAAGGGTCGCGTAGGCTTCGGCACAGGAAAGGCAAACGAAGTTCCTGATGCAATCAAGAAAGCACTTGAAGATGCTAAGAAGAATGTATTCCGTGTACCTCTGGTAAACAACGGAACTACAATTCCTCATGAAGTAACAGGTGTTTATGGTGCTGGTGAAGTATTCCTTCGCCCAGCTACTGAAGGTACTGGGGTTATCGCTGGTGGTCCAGTTCGTGCCGTTCTGGAACTGGCTGGTATCACTGATGTATTGTCAAAATGCATCGGAAGCCGTACTCCAATCAATGCAGTTCGTGCTACAATTACAGCTCTGAAGTCACTGAAGACTGTAAATGGTGTAGCTAAGCTGCGTGAAAAGAAAGTGGAAGAAATCCGCTAGTCGACGGGAGGTTACTGAGATGAAATTAAATGAATTAAAGTATACAGAAGGTGCTCGTCGCGAATCTAAGAGAATCGGTCGAGGACATGGTTCAGGAAATGGTAAGACTGCTGGCAAGGGTCACAAGGGTCAGAACGCTCGTTCAGGCGGCGGTGTAGCTCTTGGTTTCGAAGGTGGTCAGACACCACTTTATAGACGTTTGCCAAAACGCGGCTTCACTAACTTCACTCGCAAAGAACTTGCAACTGTTAATGTTGGTGCTTTGAATTGTTTTGAAGATGGCACAACTGTTACAGTTGAAATGCTGCTGGCTACTAAGCTGGTACGCAAACAGCTGGATGGTGTAAAGGTTCTGGGTGTTGGTGAATTGACTAAGAAGCTGACTGTTCAGGCTAATGCATTCTCAAAATCAGCAAAAGAAGCAATTGAAAAAGCGGGCGGAAATGCTGAGGTGATCTAACATGATCCATACGTGTATTCGCTTATTCAGAAATAAGGATATACGAAAGAAGATCTTGTTTACACTTGCAATGATGTTCGTGTTTAGACTCGGTGCAGCAATTCCTGCACCTAGAGTCAACACAGATATCATGACAGTTGGAATTACTGGTAATTCTATTCTGGCTATGATGAATCTGTTGGGTGGAGGAGCTTTCGAAAGATTGTCTATCTTCGCTCTTGGTGTTGGACCTTACATCACTGCATCTATCATTATTCAGCTGCTGGCAATGGATGTAATCCCTGCTTTGACAGAAATGGCAAAGTCAGGTCAGCAGGGTCGAGTAAAGATGGACAAGATTACTCGCTATTTAGCGGTAGTACTCGCTTTCGTTCAAGCGATTACAATGATCTATGCTTATGACAACGGCGCTCTTGGAGTAACCGGTATTCTAGTTGAAAGCAATTGGGCAAACTATTTCTATGTTGCAACAGTGCTTACTGCAGGTACAATGTTCCTGCTTTGGTTGGCAGATAGAATCACACAGTTTGGTGTTGGAAACGGTGTCTCAATGATTATCTTTGCAGGTATCGTATCTGGTATGCCTTCAACTTTCACACAGGTTTGGAGTACTTTGGTTAATACAAGCAGCTCAGCTGCAATGTTTGGAGGAATCCTTTCATTTGCACTCTATGTTGTTATGTATGTATTGATTATTGTGCTTGTTGTGTTTATGCAGCTGGCTGTTAGAAAGATTCCTATCCAGTATACATCCAGCAACATGCACAGAGGTAAGAACGATATTACGTACCTGCCTTTGAAAATTAACTCAGCAGGTGTTATACCAGTCATCTTCTCATCTGCGATTATGACTGCACCTCTGACAATAATGAGCTTCTTCCCGGCTAATGATTTCAGCACATTCCTCAATAATGTACTGAATATGCAAAAGCCGCTGGGACTGTGCATTTATGCAGTTCTGATTGTATTGTTCACATTCTTCTATACAACTCTTCAGGTAGATCCTGAGAAGATTGCAGATAATCTGAGCAAATCAGGAACATATATTCCAGGCATTCGACCTGGTGCAGAAACCAAAGCGTACCTTTCAAAGGTATTGAACAGAATTACAGTTCTGGGTGCTGCATTCCTACTGTTCATTGCAATGCTGCCATATCTGATGACGATGTTTACAAATCTGACTCAGTCTGCAGCTCTTGGTGGAACTGGAATCATCATCGTAGTTGGTGTTGCAACAGAAACATTCAGCGCTCTGAAAGGAATGCTGACACAGAAACAGTATCGTGGATTTGTCCACAGATAGGAGAAAAATATGAATATCTTGATTATGGGTCCTGCTGGGAGCGGGAAGGGCACAATGTCTGAAAGAATTTTAGAACACTTTCAGATTCCTCATATCTCTACAGGAGATATGTTCCGCGAAAATATCAAGAATCAGACGGAACTGGGGTTAACTGCTCAGAAATATATAAATGAGGGAAAACTCGTTCCTGACTCATTGACAGTGGCAATGGTTAAAGATAGAATAAATAAGGACGACTGTTCAGCGGGGTATCTGCTGGACGGTTTCCCGCGTTCACTCCCTCAAGCAGAAGCTTTAGAGGAAATTGCAGTGAACGGGAAAGAAGTTCAGATTGTTTTAAATTTGACCGTTCCATTTGATAAGCTTGTGGTTCGCATCACAGGAAGAAGACTGTGTAAGCAGTGCGGAAGCATTTATCACACTTTATCGCACCCATCGAAAGTAAATGGAATCTGCGATGAATGTGGCGGTGAGCTTTATCAGCGACCTGATGACACAGTTGAACGACTCAGAGTCCGCATGAAGGAGTATGAGTTTACAACCAAACCAGTTTTGGATTATTATTTAAAGAAAGGGCTTGTTGTTGATATTGATGCTTCACTTCCAGTTGAAGAAGTATGGCAGCAAGTCAAGGAAGCTTTGGGGAAATAAGATGATCACTTTGAAATCGCAACCTGAAATTGAAACAATGCGTGAAGCGGGAAGAATTGTCGGACTTGCTCATGAAGCAATTGCAAAAGCAATTCGACCAGGCATCACAACACTTGAACTCAATGCAATTGCGGAAAAAGTCATTCGTGATCATGGAGCTATCCCATCATTTTTAGGATATGGAGGATTCCCGGCTAGTATCTGCGCATCCATAAACAATGTGCTGGTGCACGGGATTCCTGATCATACCCGTTTAAAAGATGGCGATATTATTTCAATCGACATTGGTGCCTGCTACAAGGGCTACCATGGCGATTCAGCTTGGACCCATGCGGTTGGTGAAATCAGCGATGAAGCGAAAAATCTCATGAAAATTACTAGAGAGTCGCTTTTTGTTGGTTTACAGCAGGCAAAACCTGGGAATCGTTTAGGTGATATCTGTCATGCAATCGGTGAATACGTTGAAAGTCACGGATATTCTGTGCCCGTTGATTATACAGGTCATGGAATTGGAACTGAAATGCATGAAGAACCTGCCATTCCAAATTATGGCAAGGCAGGGCGCGGAGTTCTTTTGAAAGAAGGAATGACGCTGGCAATTGAACCAATGGTTCATGCAGGTAAGCCACAAACTCGAGTGCTGCAGGATGACTGGACAGTTGTTAGCAAAGACGGTAGTCTTGCTGCACATTATGAACATACGATTGTAATTACATCCACTGGATATGAAATACTTACAGTCAATCATTTTGAAGGAGGAAACGCACTCTAATGGGAAAACAAGATGTCATTGAGATTGATGGTATCGTTGAGGATACTCTGCCCAATGCAATGTTTAAGGTGAAACTCGCTAACGGACACGTAATTCTGGCTCACGTTTCTGGTAAAATCCGTATGCACTACATTCGCATTTTACAGGGAGACCGTGTAACCGTTGAGATCTCACCCTACGATTTAACACGTGGGCGTATAACATTTAGACACAAATAGTCTTAGGAGGGAAACGCATGAAAGTAAGACCATCTGTTAAGCCAATATGCGATAAATGCCGCATCATTAAGCGCAAGGGACGCGTAATGGTAATTTGTGAAAACCCTAAACACAAACAGCGTCAAGGTTAATTAGGAGGAAAAGACAAATATGGCTCGTATTGCTGGTGTTGATATTCCACGCAACAAGCGTGTTGTAGTATCATTGACTTATATCTACGGAATCGGTTTAAGCACCGCTTCCTCTATCTTAGCAACTTGCAACATTTCAGAAGATATCCGTGTTAAGGATCTGACTGATGATCAGGTTAATGCAATTCGTAATGAAGTAGACAAGATTAAGGTTGAAGGTGACCTGCGTCGTGAAACTTCACTGGAAATCAAGCGTTTGATGGAAATCGGATGCTACCGCGGAATGCGTCATAGAAAAGGACTGCCAGTTCGCGGACAGAGAACAAAGACAAATGCTCGTACACGTAAGGGACCACGTCGTACTGTAGCTAACAAGAAGAAATAAGCGATAGGAGGAGAATAGAAAATGGCAAAAGTTAAAGCAACTGCACGTAAAAGACGTGTAAGAAAGAACGTAGCTAAGGGTGTTGCACACATTCATTCTACATTCAATAACACTATCGTTACACTTACTGATGAAAGCGGAAACGCAATCGCTTGGTCAAGTGCTGGTGCATTAGGATTCAAAGGTTCCCGTAAATCCACACCATATGCAGCTCAGATGGCTGCAGAAGCTGCAGGTAAAGCGGCTGTTGACCACGGAATGAAAGTTGTTGAAGTTAACGTTAAGGGTCCAGGACCTGGACGTGAAGCTGCTGTAAGAGCTCTGCAGACTGCAGGTCTGGACATTACAGTTATCAACGATGTCACTCCAATTCCACACAACGGATGTCGTCCACCAAAACGACCACGTGGTTAATCTTTGAACAAGGAGGGTTTAGTAAATGCAAAAATTCGAACGTGCCAATTTTGAAGTAAAAGAATATGTAGAATCTGACAATTATGGAAAATTCGTCATTGAACCTCTTGAAAGAGGATTCGGTACTACAATTGGGAACGCATTAAGACGTGTATTACTATCCTCTTTGCCAGGAGCAGCGGTCTACTCAATTAAAGTTGATGGTGTCTATCATGAGTTCACATCTATTCCAGGAGTGGAAGAAGATGTAACTATGATGATTCTGAATATTAAGAATCTCATCATGAAGATTGAAAATGATGATATTCATACACTCAGAATTTCTGCAAAGGGACCTATGACCGTGACTGCTGGAGACATTATCTGCCCGTCCGGAGTCGAAGTTCTGAATAAGGATCTTCCTATTGCACATCTTGAAGAAGGTGCAAGTCTTGAAATGGAACTGAAAGCGCGCAATGGCCGCGGTTACATCAGTGCTGATGGAAACAAGGCACTGTATCAGGGTTCATCTCAGGGCATTGGAACTGTATACACTGACTCTATCTATACACCAATCGAACGTATTTCATACAATGTTGAACCTGCTCGTGTTGGACAGGATGCAAAGTATGATCGTTTGATTATGGAAGTATGGACAAATGGTTCAATCACACCTCAGATGTCACTTGCATTGGCTTCAAAGATTCTGATTGATCATCTGGATCTTCTGACAAATGTTCATGAAGCTGTTGCAGATATGGAATCTTGCATGAAAGATGCAAATGGCGAGGTAGTCAATAAGGGTCTGGTCATGATGATTGAAGATCTGGATTTGTCAGTTCGTTCTTACAACTGTTTGAAACGTGCTGGTATCCAGACTGTTGATGAATTGACTCAGAAGACTGAAGACGAAATGATGAGAGTTCGTAACTTAGGTAAGAAATCTCTAAAAGAAGTTAAAGACAAAATCTATGAATTAGGTTTGAGCTTCAAGAGCTACGAATAAGAAAGTAAGGAGGATACACTCATGTGGAATCGTAAATTAGGACGTAAAGCTGATCACCGTAAAGCGCTGCTGCGCAATATGGCGACAGAAGTCATTTTACACGGCAAAATCGAAACAACTGAAATGAAGGCAAAAGAACTTCGTACAGTTGTTGATGAACTGATTACATTGGGCAAGCGTGGGGATTTGCATGCACGTCGTCAGGCTGCTGCATATATCCGCAACGTTGTTGCTAACGAAGAAAAGGGACAGACTGTTCTTCAGAAGCTGTTTGATGAAGTTGCTCCTAAGTATGCTAACCGCAATGGTGGATACACTCGTGTTGTTAAGACAGGTGTACGCCGCGGCGATGCTGCTCCAATGGCAATCATTGAACTGGTTTAATTTATGCAGAAACTAGCACTCGCAAGAGTGCTTTTTCTTTTCTGTTCAGAATGCTATAATTCAGATATTGGAGTGCAAGTTTATGAGTTTACGAAAAGAAATAGAGTTATTTGAAAATTACTCAATACCTAAAGCCGTTGCTGCATTAGCTGTACCAACGGTGATTACGCAGATCATTACCATCATTTACAATTTTGCAGATACATGGTTTGTGGGGTTGACCAATAATTCTGCTGCGATAGCAGCTTTGTCTGTGTGTATGCCGATTTATGTCCTGATGGCTGCGATAGCCAATTTATTTGGTGTTGGTGCATCCAGTGTCATTTCAAGAAGCCTAGGAGCAAAAAAAACAGATAAAGCCCGTATAGCCTTTAGTTTCGCGTTCTGGGGAGGAATAGCTACTTCAATTGTTTATTCCATTATTATCTTACTAACACGCGATCAACTTGCTTATCTAATTGGTGGTGATGTCGATTCATTTGATTATATTCAGAAGTACATGTTTTGGACTATGATTGTTGGAAGCTTTCCCACAGTCATGAATCCATTGTTTGGTCATCTGATACGTTCAGTGGGTGCAAGTAAGCAGGCAAGTTTTGGCATGTCACTGGGAGCTCTTTCGAATATTGTACTTGACCCAATCTTCATGTTTGTCCTTCTTCCTAAAGGTCATGAAGTTGAAGGAGCAGCCATTGCAACTGCGCTCTCAAATACCATAGCAACTGCCTATTTTTTCATGTATTTACAGAAAGCTAAAAATAGTCCTGTGTTTACATTACACCCAGTTCATGCCATGGAAGAACCTTCAGTATGGTCAGAGGTTTTAAGCATTGGATTTCCGGCAGCACTCAGTACGTCCTTAGCAATGCTTTCAAATATTTTTGCGAATTCACTCGTTTCAGATTTTGGAAGCAAGGCAGTTGCTGGTATGGGAATCGCAAAGAAAATCAACACTTTAGCCTTTAATATCACAATGGGTTTGACACAAGGTGTTTTACCGCTCATAGGCTATAACTATGCCGCAAAGAAATACAAAAGAATGAAAGATATTATTTCGTTTACATTAACGATAGCACTTTCGTTTACTTGTTTCTGTGTTTTATTATTTGTTCTGAACAAAGAAGCACTGGTTAGCTTTTTTATCAAAGATGCCGAAACGATTTATGAAGGCAAAAGATTTTTGAATGTGATTGCATTGGGAGTGCCTTTATGCGCTATCACGTATACAATGAACACTGTTTTCCAGGCAACCGGTCAACGGACAAAAGCGTTTGTGCTTTCAATTCTTAGAAAAGGCTTTTTAGATATACCGTTGATGTTTGTGTTTAAATTCTTCTTTGAAAGAATTGGTGTAGTTATGGCAACGCCTGTCGCAGAAGGAATCTCAGCAGTTCTTGCGTTCGCACTTTTTATTCCAATGATTAAGAGACTGATTCAATCTGATGACGAGCTGTAAATATAATCTATTTACGAAGATACAGAGGAGGTTAACTCCTCTGTATTTCATTATGCATCATTGAATAGAAAGAAAAATGATTAAGAATGTATACTGAATTTTTTGTTGATTTGTCTAATAAGTGATAATCTTTTAATAGATTAATTGTGAAAAACAGAATATTCTTTGCGATGAATAATAAAGAAAAAACAGATGTAACCGTATACATTTCAGGATGTAAACGCTTAAAAATGTGAAGAAAATAATAAGCGAAACATACCAAAAAAAGATGAAAAAAAAGTAAAAAAAGATGTTGACATAGGGTAGGTAGAGTGGTAATATAAACGAGCACACGCCGAAGAGGGGTGCAAAGAGAAACTCGATCTTTGAAAACTAAATAGAATTACAAGAAAAAACACAACGTCAATTCAA